>CALECF010000012.1 GCA_937948705.1 uncultured Anaerosolibacter sp.
ATATACTTTGGTAAGCAAAGCCAATCATGAAATCCCTTGGCCTCAATTGTTAAAACCCTATATTCAGTCCTCCATGACTTCACTTATGAGTGAGCTGATGGTGAGCAATGTTTTGGAGAATAAAATTTCCTTGGATGCTGGTATGCCAGACCCTAATTACTATCCCATAGATATTTTTTCTAAGCTCCATAGGGATTGCTTAGGAAAGCTAGATCCTAGAGATTTTGGGCATATCCCTGTTCACGGGTATGAACCCTTAAGACATACTATTTCTCAAATGTTAGGTTCAGAAGGTATCCAGTGTCACACTGATGAAATAATCATTCTTTCAGGGTCTCAGCAAGGTCTATACCTCACTGGAAAAGTGCTGATTGAGCCAGGGGATTATGTCATTGTCCAAGCGCCTACCTATTTAGGTGCTATTCAAGTTTTTCAAGCTTTAGGGGCAAGAGTATTAAGCCTGCCCGAAAGAGAAGATTTCCCTTTTGAAATATTGGAAGATTATTTAGCTCGCTACAGACCAAAACTGTTATACTGTATTCCCACCTTCCGAAATCCTAATGGCGCTGTTATAAATACCCCGGAAAGAAAGAAACTTATCCAACTTGCAGCACGTCATCGGCTAGCGATTCTAGAAGATGATCCTTACAGCAGCTATTACTATGATGACATTCCCCCTTCGAGCTTGAAAGCTTTAGATGACTATGGGGGGGTAATCTATTTAAATACTTTTTCAAAAATCCTAATGCCAGGATTAAGACTAGGATACATGGTTGCCCATCCATCATTGATCCATAGAATAATTTTAGAGAAACAATATATTGATTTGCACAGTAACAATATCTCCCAGTGGCTCCTTAACCTATTTATCAAGGAGGGGTACTTGACAGAGCACCTGATAAAAATGCGTGGGATCTATAAAAATCGAAGAGATGCAATGGTCGATGCCCTCAACCAAGGGTTGAAATCAAAGCTTTCTTTTCAGATCCCTCTAGGTGGATTTTACATATGGTGCAGGATCAACGAAAACATTTCATCAAAAAAACTATTGCAAGAAGCTCTAAAAATGGACGTATCCTTTGTGCCAGGGGAAGCATTTTATGCGTCTGCGGGAGATGATAAGGAATTTCGCCTCTGTTTTTCCCAACATGATAAAAGGGTAATATCCGAAGGCATCAGCAGATTAGAAAAAGCAATGGGGAGATTTAAGAAGGGTCAATTGTCTATGCCTAAGAAGGAAATAAGACCAATTATCTAAAGGAATATTTGAATCTTCTATCCCCGACCAAGAGAAAACTATATACTATAAGGGGGTCACTCCAGACCGTCCCCGTTTGAACACAAAAAGAGAAAGGAGGTTTACTCATGATTTATGGGAGAAATTTGGCACTAATACATGATGAAGGATTTAAAGCATTTTCAGATCATGCTTACCAAGAAATTCACTTCATTACTATTTTGAGATGATCTTATCATAATTACTTTTGAAAAAATATGTGTGTTAGAATGGATACTCATATAAAAAATCCTTCGTGAGAAGGAAGTTGACAATCCGTATAGAATAAGAACAATAAGAAATTTGTCGATAATGGTCAATAAATCAGAAAAACACTAAAAATGTACAGTGGTTTGTCTATATTCTAATACTACGCATTGTTCTAAGTATTCATTGGGGAAATTATCTAAGCTAAGGGAGGAAGTTATCATGGGGAAAACGATTTCGACATTTATTAAGTATTCAATGTATTGGGGAGCTTTCGCGATACTCATCATTATTAAAAATGTTAAAGGGATGGATGTTAATCTAGTTTATACCCTTTTTATAGCATACATCCTTTTACTTTTTATGTATGATCTTTTTACAAAGTCAAAAAACCATAAAAAAATAGAGAAACTAGTAAATTCTGTTGAGGAAATGGCGAAAGGAAATCTATGTGTAGATATTTCGATGGGAGCCGGCACGAAAAAAAATCTAAATAAAATTGAAAATCTCCTCTCCCAGTTAATGAAAATTTATTACCAAAGCAACTATAGTATCGATGTGGTTCATGAAAAACAAAGGGACATGGTGTCTAAATACAAAGAAATAGCAATACTTTTTATAACGGATGAATCCGGACAGCAGATCTATAGCACCTTAGGGAAAAATTTAATGAACATTGGAGATCGAGAGTACTTTACAAAAGCGAAGGAGACAGGAAAGCCTCAAACTTCTGATATCGTGATTTCAAAAGCAACAGATAAATTAGCAATTGTCATGGCAGTTCCTTATTACCGCGAGAAGAAATTCATGGGTGTTTTTGCCACTACCATTGATATGCAAAGAGTCAGCACGCCTGATGAAAGGTTAGGGAATGCTATCCTGGGCACAGCAGAAAGCTTAAAGGTATTAATTCGTTCTTCACAACATTCTGAGCAACAGCTGACAACGGCGGTGGCGGCTTTGGTTGAAATTTCTCAACAGTCGGCAGAAGCATCGGAAAGTGTTGCAGTATCTTCATCAGATGTGACAAAAAATGCTGATGAACAGCTGTCGGAGGTAGTGCGTATCACATCCGCTATACAACAGTCCACTGCGAAAATACAAGGAATACTAGTGAATGCACAAGAAATTAACCATTTAAGTCAACGGGCCAATGAAAGTGCGTTGGTCGGTGAAAAAGAAGTGAAAAATGCGATGAAAAGCATGATGAACCTAGAAGAAAGCAGCAAAAAAATGAATTTGTCTTTGGATGAAATCAATAAGAGCTCTGGGAAAATGGATGAAATCCTTAAAACCATACAATCCATTGCAGACCAAACCAATCTTCTGGCACTAAATGCATCCATCGAAGCAGCAAGGGCAGGGGACGCAGGAAAGGGATTTGCCGTTGTAGCTGATGAGATCAGAAAACTCGCTGAAGGATCTAAAGAGTCTACCCTGCAAATTAACAATTTGATTCAAGAAATTCAACATAAACTGGCCGAGACAAATCGCGTGGTAAGCGAAGATACTGTCATTGTAAAAGAAGGAACAGAAACCGTCCATCAAGCAGGAGATGCTTTACATGAGATTATCAATTTTGTTAATACCATGAATGGCCAAGTCACCATGATCACCGCATCGATCAATGAAGTGGCACAAGGAAGTCAAAATATAGTAGCATCGACAAATATTATTCAGCAGAAGAGTCAAGATGTGTCCGAAGAGATTCAAAATGTATCAGCTGCCGCAGAAGAACAGACTGCAGCTATGCAGGAAATCGCATGGGCTACTCAAAACTTGACAAAGCTGTCAAAGGATTTGCAAGCAATGTCAGGTCGTTTTAAAATATAAAACGGAAGATGCTATCAGTTCATATGCCGAGAGTGTCAGTCGTGGTTCACACATTTTTTATAGAAAAAGTCGTTGCTACAACGATACTGAGAACCGTACCATAAATAAATGAGAAATAGTAAAGAAAACTAGCAAACTTTATTTTTGAGTTTGCTAGTTTTCTTTACTATTCTATATAACTTAGATTATATCATCTAAGCCATTAACTGTAGTTTGTTCATTCTCATGAATAGGAATCACTATGCATTTTTGGCCATCAATTATTTGAGATTTTATTTGAGGTATTTTTTCAGGCTTTACTTGGAGTATCACATCATAGTGAGGAGTGGTTTTATTATCTTCTGAGTTTATGTCATGGGTCTCTTCTAAATTAGCTTCTGAAGCTTCTACTAAAACCACATTATCATCATTAGCTTCTATAGACAGGTGAGTTTCATGATCTACAGCAGCCTCTTGTTTAACTTGCTCAAGTCTGGTTTGAAGTATTTCTACTTGCTTCTGAAGATTTTCCTCCTTTTTTCTTTGGGCATTTTCCTTGAGTACCTTTCCATCGATTAGATTTTCTGCCAAAGGAAGATCATCACCAAAGCTTTCTACATAGGACTTTTCAATCTTAGCAGTAATTTCTTCAGGAACGCCACTTTCTATTAAAAGGTTTTGCATATCATTCTTTGTTAAGGTGATAGGTTCGCAATCTGTATCATCATATATAGAATTGTATTCATCGATCATAGTATTTAGGTTTTCTTGTATATCCATAAAAATTTTATCAGCTTTTTCTTCATCGGCAATAAAGGAATCTTTGATAATTGATTGGAATGTTTCTTTTTGTATAGTAGCAGTCAGCTTTGAATAACAACCTAAAGCATTTTCCATTAACTCAGGATGTGTATCTTTTGCATTTTTTGTGTAATACATAATAGCGTTAACATCTGAACTACGATCAATAAAGGCAGGAAACACAAATCCATTCGTTGGGACATCAACCACCCAGTCTCTAATACGTGCTTTTATTTTGTTTTCTTCTTCAAAGTATCTAAGACCAGGATCTGAAAGTGAAACAGGACATATTGCACATAATACATATTCATATACTTCTTCAGATTCATCGATCTTTGCATGATCAGTGGTTTTAGTAATAACATCATAGGCGTCATGAAAAACAAGTATTAAAAAGTTA
>CALECF010000013.1 GCA_937948705.1 uncultured Anaerosolibacter sp.
CATCACTTGCATATTTTTGAAGAACATTCATTGTACCATGAACTAAATCTGGTAGATCTCCTGAGGACATCATAAGGTTAAATACAGATACGCTGTCTGTTGCAGTTGCTGAAGCTACTCCTTTTAATGCTACATTCGTCACCTCTGCTGCTTTTTGGAATACTGTCCACTCATCGTTGTATACAATGGAATCCCAGTAGTGCATATGAATTGATAATTCAATTGGATCCTTCGATGCGAGAGAACCCGTAAGACCTGTTTCAGTCGAACTAGAAGGTGCCTCTGTTGTTTTGGGAACATCCGTTTTTACTGTTTCTTTTTTGTTACATCCTGTAAACATTGAAACTATTAAACAAGATAGTACCATTAATGCTAATACTTTATTTCTTTTTTTCATCATATTTTCCCCTTTTCTTTTTTTTATGTTAACGGCCTAGGCCATTCCATACTATTCTTTTACAGCCCCTACCATTACACCACTTTTAAAATAATTGAAAACAATGGGATAAATCAGTAACATTGGAATAACAGCTACCATAACCAGTGCATAAACCACTGTTTCATTTTGATACATCAAGTTTCCAATATCTCCATGTTCGCTTGTTATTTTAAGATCAACTATCATTTTTTTAAGGACCACCTGTATCGGGAGCTTATCCTGACTTTTCAATAGCATCATGCTCCAAAAATATCCATTCCATCTATCAATCAGATAGTAGAAGCAAATCGTAAACAAGGCTGGTTTTGATAATGGAAGAATTACTTTAAATAGAATTTGAAAATCGTTTGCACCTTCTATTCTTGCCGATTCTTCTAACGCTTCTGGTAAACTTTCAAAGTAAGTACGAAGAATAATGAAATAAAATGCGGAACACGCAAATGCTAAAACAATTCCCATTCTAGTATCATATAATCCTAATTTTTTATAGTTTAAATAAAATGGAATAATACCAGCATTAAACCACATCGTTACAAGTGCTATAAGAACAAAAAACTTGCGTCCTACCAATCTTTTTTTGGAAAGTGCATATGCACCAAAAATAGTAATTATCATATTAACTGATACACCTACTACTGCATAGAATATGGTATTTAAATAGGCACCACCTATCTCCTTCATTGCCATCACTATTTTATATGCCCCTAAGTCAAAACCCTTTGGGAATAAAATAACATTACCACGTACAACTTCGGAAGGATTACTAATTGATGCACTGAATACATAGATAAGTGGATATACGGCTAGCAGTGCAAATATTGAAAGAAAGGTATACGTAAAGAAAATAAACAGTTTTCTTGAAGTTGAATATTTAGTTATCATCATTGACTCCTTTCTGCCCAATAAGCGGGCGTTTTTCATTCACAAATCTACGCTTACCACAAACTAGATTTGGAAATTTTTCTACTTATGGTATTTGCAGAGACCACAAGTATCAATGAAACAAATGTATTGATAAGTCCAGCCGCTGTAGCAAGATCATATCTTGCATCTTGAAGTCCCATTCTATAAACTAAAGTGCTTAATACATCTGCTGTTTCATAAGTAGCTGGTTGATATAGTAATAACACTGTTTCAAATCCGACATTAATGATCTGACCAACACCCATAATAAACATAATAATAATGGTTGGCATCAAGCATGGCAGGGTGATGTATTTAAATTGCTGCCATCGATTTGCACCGTCAACATTTGCAGCTTCATAAAATTCCGGTGATATTGTTGTTAAAGCAGCGGTATAAATAACTGATTGGAGTCCCGCTCCCTTCCAAATGTTAATAAATACATAAATTGCAGGGAACCAATTTGGTTTTATAAGAAAATAGATAGGTTCTAACCCAAACTTAACTAATATCGTATTTATAACACCTGAAGTGGGGGCCAACATATTAGTCAACAAACCTGCAATTACTACCATAGATAGAAAATACGGAAAAATCATAAATGCTTGTGATGTTTTTTTGAAAAACTTATTTCTTATTTCATTTAGTAAGAGCGCTAATATAATTGGAAATGGAAATCCTACTAATAGGCTTACAGTCCCTAGTGAAAACGAGTTCTTAAACGCCCTTAAAAAATTGGGTTGCAAAAGCAATTCCTTAAAGTTATCAAGTCCCACGAACGCACTTCCCTGAACCCCTTTGAAAACACTAAAATTTTGAAATGCAGCCAGTAACCCGTAAGAAGGAAGATAACTGAACACTATAAAAAATGAAATGAAAGGAATTAACATTAAATAAAGATATCTATCCCTTTGAATTGCTTTTATATAATAACTAGTTGGCGGTCGGTATGTCTTTTTATTCTTCACATTTATACATCCTTTCTTCAATGTTTTTTCTAACTCAAATGTAACAAAATGATCTGTTCTATTCTATAGCCAAAATTCATTATCGTTTTTTACAATCGTTACGACCCTGTATCTCTAAGCTTTCTTTTATTAATCATAAAAAATGAGCATAAAAATCATTCATACTTTATACTAATCCTTTTTCGCAGAAGACGTCTCAGAATGCGTAATCAAATAGCAAAACACGTTTGGTGCCATAAGTATAATCAGTGTTGAAAATTATATGAACTATTAAGTAAACATAAATATCATGGGAAACACAAAAAGCTGATTTCTATTCAGTACAGAAATCAGCTTTTTGTGTATACGCCCTCTATTAAATCTCCTATCTAAGAGTTGGGAGGCAATTCCTCTTTTCTTGGAATAGAAATTGATGCGCCGTTCCTAGAAACGCAGATTGCACAGGCAAGACATGCAGTAGTAATTGCGTCCAAAATATCTTTATTTTGCGATATACAACTTAAAAAATAGCCGATAAAAGTATCACCTGCCGCTGTCGTATCGACCACCGTGACAGTGGTATCAGCTGGGACGTCATATCTACTGTTAATATCAGCATACCTTACACCCTTTGCACCAAGCGTTAATACAATGGAAGCATCGGGGTATTGCTTAAGCATGTTATTAAGAATTAAATCTGGATCTGTTTCACCTGTTAGGTCGCTTCCTTCCACTTCATTTACTACAAATATATCAACTAGTTCAAGCGGATAATGAAACACCTGGTCATTCATTGGTGCTGGATTTAGTACTATCTTTAAACCTTTTGCTTTTGCTATTTTAATTATTTGATCTATTCCATTAATTTCATTCTGCAGAAGCAGATAATCTCCTATAGAAAAGCAATCCAAAACACTCTGTATTTCTTCTAAGGTAATGGATTTGTTTGCCCCACCGTGGAGAAGAATGCAGTTGTCTCCATCCGTGTTGACCTGAATTATGGCATGACCACTAACACCAGTATCCATCTTAACAAACCGGGTATCCACTTTCGCCTGTTTTAACTTGTCTATCAATATCTGCCCATCTGTTCCAACTTTGCCCGCATGAAAAACCTCTGCACCTGCATATGACAATGCTATCGATTGGTTTAGCCCTTTCCCTCCACAAAACTGTTGATAATTATGGCTACTCATAGTTTCACCCGGTCTTAAAAAATGATCCACTTTGTAGACATGGTCAATATTTAATGATCCATAATTCAATATTTTCATAAAAGATCACCTCACTTATTAAGTTTTTTGAACATATCTCCAAATATTTTATCACGGTCCAACATGGTAATATTTCTAATAAAATGTCTCCTTGTGTCAAAGCTGTAGGTTAATTGATCCGTTAATATTGGACTATGAACTACGCTAGATGGAAGCCAATCCGAGTTTATAAGCCAGGCTATGGCAGTAATATCCCAAATAACTTTTGACCATGCATAAGGATCCTCTGTATAGTTTTTGACTATTTCTGTTAAGTACGTACCGATATCACTTTTTCCCATCAGATAATATTCAAGCTCTGGAATTGTAGTAATCAAGTGTGTTGTAACGCCTGCACATGGAATTTGAATCAATGGAACGCCACAATCAAAAATAAGTCTTGAAGCGTGGATATCTTGTTGCAGGTTAAACTCATTTGTATTCGGCCAATGTAGCGCATTTCCGCCAAGCCATACAATAACAATTTTTTCGATAATTTTGGGTTCCATCAATATAGCAGATGCAATATTAGTAATAGCACCAATAGCAACTACATATAAAAGCTCACCGTCACAAGCCATCGCTCTTTTTACAAGGTCTCTTACCGCTTCACTTTCTACTGGCGTATTAGCATCCTCTAGGTAGTTCCTTGATCCTCGATAAACGAAGTTTTTCTGTGCAATCTTCATAAAATCAAGAATTCTCAAGATCTCCTCATAACTTTTTTCCATTCCGTCCTCAGGTCCTGCGCTTCTATCATTATAGAAGGGTGCTGCATAGATAGCCTCCACTGTCATATGCTCAGGGGATTTTAAGGCATACGCTAAAGCAAATTGGTCATCCACTTCATTGTAGGTATCAGTATCAAGCACCATACGCACCTTGCCCTGTGGGGGATTTAATCTCCTTACCAGTTCGTCTAATGGTATTTTTGGAAAGTTCATATTTGTTACCTCCATGTTATAATTTTTTTCCAATCATTGCTATCCTATTTATCTCTTACCAAAATAATAATTTATTACCCATCAACTTATAGAAAGCTTCAACAAAATAATAATCTCCATATATGATAGGAATATGCCTTCCATGTTCACTGTGATATCGTTCTGTACCCCTTTGCAGAATTGAATCTTCGTCATCCTGCCAATTACAACAGTGTTGTTCTAAAGCCTTAAGTATTTTGATTGCTCCATTGTTATACAGCGATTTTTCAAATTCTCCCACACTATTTGCTATTTCAATTAGCCCACAGGCTGCAATTGCACCAGCAGTACTGTCAATGATAATAGGCTCTTGTGGACTTCTAAAATCACATTTTGGTAACCAATCTTCACAAATAGCAGCAATAAAATAATGTGCGATTTTCTTAGCTGTATCTAAATATTCCTGTTTTCCAGTGTGAATGTAGCTAAGTGCAAACCCATAAAGCGCCCAAGCCTGCCCCCTGCTCCAAGAAGAACCTTCTTCATAGCCTTGCCCACGCTCTTCACCAATGATTCCCTTTCCAGTCACATCATGAATCACTATATGCTTAACACTTCCATCCTCCCTAACATGATCTTTCTTTGTCATATCCGCATGAGCTTCCGCTATATATGAAAATCTTGGATCATTACTTTCTTTCGATGCCCAGTAAAGTAGTGAGATATTCATCATACAATCAATAATAGACCAACCGATATGACTCTCCCCCCCCCAATCATCCCATGCCTTAATATATTGACCCTTAAGATTAAATCTTCCTGCAAGCACATTCGCTGCAAACATATTTCTTACCTTTGATTGTTTGTTTCCAGTCACTCTATAATTGACTCCACTTGATATATGCCACATAAAACCCACATCATGATGTAACGCCTCATAATTTTCCAATGCCTTGTCCAATAAAATTTCACCGTTTTCAGCCACTTCTTTATAAAGTTCTTTCTGAGTTCCTATATACATGAGCCACATCATCCCAGGCCAAAACCCGTTTGTCCACCAATTTACATCTTTGATAGTATAATCATCATATGTGCCATTTACCGTTGTATAAGGCAATTTGCTGGCATTTCGTATTGCAACTTTTGCCAGTTTTTGATCTATTTTCTCCCACGTTTGTTCTATCCATTGATCATTCATCCGTTCAACTCCTTCGTTATGAAAAGAGGGTGATCCATGAGTCACCCTCTTCTCATTCTTATTTGCTTACTTGTTAAATCTATCGTATGCTGCTTGATAAATAGCAATAACTTCGTCTAAACCAATATCTTTCATTTTAGAAATATAAGAATCGTACGTTTTTGCTGGATCCTCCGCTCCGAGAACCCACTTTTGAGTTTGTTCTTTGTAGAAGGTATCTATTGTA
>CALECF010000014.1 GCA_937948705.1 uncultured Anaerosolibacter sp.
AATGTTTATATTCATCTTCCTTAAGCTCAGATCGATGGATATTGGTATCCATATAGGCCATACCACAGCCGATGTCCTTACCAACCCCATTGGGAATTACTGTATCAATGGCAGCAATAACGCCCCCAATCGGCATGCCGAAGCCTTGATGAGTATCAGGCATAAGGGCCACCCACTGATGTACAAAGGGTAAATTTGAAAGATTCATGGCCTGTTCTAAACATCCATCATCTAATTGGCTTATATCTTCTAACCATACCCGGATAGGGTATTTCTGTTTTTCTTGATCATATAGTATAAACATGGTTTTCTCCTTTTTCTGAAAGATCCTTATATTTACTTCTATTATATCGAATACCCTCAGGGATTTACTATCCTTTTTATGCAAACTATCTCCAAACTATAATAAAAACAAAGACTTCGAAGATCCATCACTGTCTGTGTTTTATTATAGCATTGAATCAATATGAACTTTAATAATGTTTTTATTTTCCAGTCGTGTTGCTTCCCCCCATTTTCCTTACAACCTCGTCAAAAGGCATTTCCATCTCCCAACCATATTTTCTACTGTCGATCACTGGGTCTTCTACCTGAGCTTTATTCACTTCCTGGGTGGGTGATACACCTAAAATCACACGATGAATCTGGTTAACCTTCTCTTCTATTTCCCTGATGGCAGCTTCCATTTCCTTTAAAAGTATCATTATATTTTCATCCAATTTGCAACACCCCAATCCTTCAACTATATTATAAACATATTGTGCTTTGCTGCAAATTATGAGTCACACTACCTCTTTTCTATTGATTCTAAATGTTATTCAGGTTCTCAATATTTACAAGGTCTCCCCATGATATAAACCATAGAATGAAATGTTCTTGGATGCCTATGGTACATTTTCTTTTTGACTGGAATATGATAAATTAGATCAAAGAAAAGGAGTGATTTCATTGTATTTCGACGATTTTGATGATATACATGATTCTGATCGTGATTTTAGTTATATGAGACAGCAACCAAGGCCACCTTTTGGCCCGCCACCAGGCCCACCTTTCGGACCTCCATTTGGTCAACCCACAGCACCGCCCTTTGGCCCACCTTCTGCCCCCCCTTTTGGCGGCGGTCCTGGGTCACAACGTCCTCCAATAGGTCGTCCCCCATCCTTTATTCCACAACAGTACCAGCAGCAAGGACCTTCTATTTTTGCTGTTGATCCAGGTGCCATTCGTCCATGTACATTCCAGTTTGTATATCTTTGGTTAAGAGATGGTCGTTCCTTCTGGGCATATCTTACATTCGTTGGCCCAAGATCTGTAGCTGGCTATCGATGGTCAAGATTCCGCTGGGTATATTTCGGAACAGATTTGAGAAACATTGATAATTTCACCTGTTACTAACAGTTAAACACGTAAGTATATTGATTCCCCTATTTACTGGGATAATATATAATATAAAGTTCCCTTGCATGAGAAGGACTTCATCAATACCATCTCTCACACAAGGGAACTTTCATTTTACATATCAAAACAAACGAACAATCATTATCTTTATAGAATACCCAGAGCGTCGTCCTCTACATACTCCACCCTATCTCAATAATAAATAATCCAACAATCTATAAGGAGAACTCTAAATGAAAATCTCTTGGGTCACTTTCATATAGTTCTTTATCTATTTCTGCTGCATTCCCGCAACCCATAGCAAAGTAGAATGCAATTGTTTCCTCGGCAGACCCGGCACATATATATATTTTGTCTGCATTCCACGCTTTTGCAATATCAGCAGAAAGCATAAACAATTTTTTACCTATCCCTTTATTCCTATGCTCTAGTGTAATAAAGAGTTGGTCTAATAAAACGTAATTACACTTCTCACCAAAGAACTCCCGATTCACAGTTACAAAACCTATTAATTTTTGGTCGTTATCAAATGCACCAATTGCACATCCTTTTCCCAGAATTGTTTCTTGCAATCGATTAAAATGATGATCATAACCATTTGGCCAATCAGGGTCCTGATAATTAATTTCGACCAATTGACGCTCTTCATTTACTTCTCTCCAAGCTCTTTCTATAAACTGGGATGCATTCATCTCATTAATTCGTTCACATTCTTCTAAAGCCAATTTCCTATAAATAACACTTTCCATGCAATTTCCTCCATATATTTATATTGCAGCGATTTCATAGTATTAGGAATACCAATTACATAAGTTTTAACTTTACCACTTTTCGCGTATCGATTTACAATATCAAGTTGATGTTACTTAAGCCCTTAAATTGTAATTCTACATATTCCATTAATTCCCTTCATATCACAAAGAATAGGATTCATATATCCTACTCTATATCGTTAAAAGTGCATTTAATTTATAGAATTGAACAATATTTAGCTTGATGTCAACAAGTCTATATAGTAAAATACTATTTATATTGACATTAGTAATTTTTTACAGAATTGTGGGGATACATCCATGACCAAGCACACTGACTTACTATCAAAGATCGAGCATCTACGAAATATTATGCATGGACTAATAGAAGAAAATAACGAGTTACTTAATCCAGAAATTGTATTCGTAAGTCAAGAACTTGACTTACTTCTTAACCAACTCCATCATCTTAGCATACAAGGGTAAATGCATGATACTCTACCAAAAAATCTATTGCTTAATAGTCTAATGCCATAGTCCATTTTAATGCTTCAATGTACATCATCATGAACTTTTCTCTGTGGATACTATAATATAATTCTAGGTTCTCAAACTTATTCCAATCAGCCATTTCATAACTGCGAACTGTATTTAATGCTCTATATAGCTGGTTGCACTCTCCCAGTAAAGCACCCTTTACATCTATCGTCAATGGTAGCTCGCTAATAATATCTTTCATATCTCTGTTGAGAAGTATGTCTATAGAGGAAAAGAATCCTGTTAAATAAAACTCTAGATGTTTGCTTTTAATATCTGTTTCCAATGCAATTAATTCCATAAGTTTTCCCCGAACTAAACAGGATTTAACTAACTCTTTGTTTTCAATACTTTGTACTTCTTTAAGCATTATTAGATAAATCCATTTTTTAATTTCATTGGTTCCTAATCTTACCAGTGCTTGCTTGATCGAATATATCTTATTTCTAGAACCAAAAAATATAGCATTTGCAAGTTTTAAAAACTTATAGGAGAGTCCTAGGTCTTTTTCGATTATTTCTGCAATTTTTTGATAATCTGGTTCTTCTAGATTTAGTTCATTTACAATCCTAAGCAAACTTGTATTTAACCCTTCTATTTCCTTGCTAGATATAATCGTAGGTTTACTGAAAAAATATCCTTGAAAATAATCGTATCCCATATCTATAGCAAATTGATATTCTTCCCTAGTCTCAATTTTTTCAGCCAAAAACTTAGTTTTATTCTTGTACTTGCTAATCAGTTCTCTTTGTTTTTCCAATCCTACAACAGGAAACTCGATTTTAATAATGTCCGCTATCTCCACCAATGGTTGATATGATTCATAAAAAGCAAAATCATCAAGTGCCAAGGTATACCCCTTTTCTTTCAGCTTTCTACATGCCTTTATAACACTCTCAGAAGGTTCAACTCGTTCCAAAATCTCTATGACGATTGTTTCAGGAGGCAATAAAAGGGGAATTTCTTTTTCCAAAAGTTCTTGAGAGAAATTAATAAATGCTTTGGTTCCCCCAGCAAGCTCGTCAAGTTGCATGACAAGATATGCATTGTTTATAAGTTCTGCAGTAGCTTGATTATCATCCGTTCCTTCAAAAAAATTATTCAAACTTCTCCTATAAAGCAATTCGTATCCATAAACCTTCATTTTACTATCAAATATTGGCTGCCTAGCAACATAAACTTCCATAAGATGTCCCCCCCCTTTTATCACCTATTGTTCATATCATCTAGCTTGAGCATTCATCATATTTATGTCTTCAAACCACAAGTCTTTCTTTTAGTGATTACCTGCATCTACCAAACGACTTTACCAATTAAATCACTACTTTGTGAGTATCTTGTGAGATAAAAATATGCTGCATGTTTATATTACTTACTACCTAATGCGTTAAACAAAGATATCTGTTATATGTATAATATCAGTTTAATATAAAATGATTGTCGAATTTTGAATAATTTTGGAGATTGATAAAATTTCTTTATTTCTTTATATGCTAGAAAAGACGCAGGGACATTTCGTTTATCTCTTATGATTATTTTCCATTACATATACGTATTTTTAGGCTTATATTCTAGATATTCATCATTGTTTGGCCGTTCATTTATTCTTCAAAAGCTCCCTTTCTTTTAAACATGCTTTCACTCATTGGACATTTATATGGAAATCTAGATTTTTATAAATATACCTCATTGGCATACTATAGAAAAATTGAAACGACAATCGAAACGCCCCTATATTTAGATTTCTATAAATAGATTGTCAGAAATATAATTAATATACACTGCTATTCCCACTTATGTTATAATTTTTCTTGTGCATATTTTACTGATGAAAGGGAAAAGAAAATGAATTACATAGAACCTTTAAAAATTTCTATCGAGAAATTGAAAGTTGAGTTAAATGAATTGATTGAAAGAAAAGAACCTGTCTTAGATGAAGAAGTTTTACTCCTAAGCGAAAAAATTGACAGACTATTAGTTAACTACATGGGTTTAATATAAAATTAGACTTATATTTAAGTAAGGAACAGCCTAAGACAGTAAAAAAGAAGCCTACAATTGTCAATACCTTAACTCATGCTTCACGTTACATGTTTTTCAGTTTATAATGCAGAATAAAAAAACACATCTTCTACAGAAGATGTGTTTTAAATTGCTATAGTGGTGGAGCATAGGGGATTCGAACCCCTGACCCCCACACTGCCAGTGTGGTGCGCTCCCAGCTGCGCTAATGCCCCTTAGTCACATATATTATTTTACCTGCTCGTCTTCCAATTGTCAAGAGGCATTCTTCAAGACAGTTTTTGGATGAGTGCTCTTATATCTTCAGGTATAGGCGCACTGACTTCCACCCTTTCCCCAGTTCTAGGTTGTTGAAAAATCAGTGTTTCAGCATGGAGGGCCTGCCGTTGAATCAGTTCCTGATCTACATAGCCGTACAGTTCATCTCCTATCAACGGGTACCCTATATGGGCCATATGAACCCGTATTTGATGAGTTCTCCCCGTTTCCAATTTTATACGGATCACCGTGGCATCTTCTAGCCGCTCAATGACTTCATAGTGAGTAACAGAAGCTTGTCCGCCTTCATAGACCTGCCTGAGGATATCATCTGGGTCGGGTCGCCCAATGGGTGCATCTACCGTTCCCTTTTCATCTTGTATGATGCCCTTGACTACTGCTAGGTATATTTTCTCCACTTGATCCCTTTGCATTTGCTTGGAAAGTTCCTGCTGGGCATATGGGTTTTTTGCAATGATAATCAAACCTGACGTATCGCGGTCCAATCGATTTACGAATCGTATTTTATAACTATCCCCTCGGTGCTTCATGCGATACACCAATGCATTGGCCATGGTACCTGTGGGATGTCCCTTTGTAGGGTGAACCACCAATCCTGGCTGTTTATCTACGATCACCAGGTCTTGGTCCTCATATACAACCTCCATAGGGATATTCTCTGGCTCAAATTGATTCACTTCGTCTGCCATGATGGCTTCTACTTTATCTCCTTTTCTCAACCTCGCATGAAAAGTGATAAAGTTTCCGTTTACCAATATACTCTTATTACGCTTCATTTTTCTCACTAGCCTGCTAGACAACTTCATCTCATCATAGAGGATGTCTTTTAGCTCTTTTCCTTCATGTTCTTCATCTACGATAAATTCCAGTATGTTTCCATTCGTTTGACTCACCTTATAACACCTACTCTTTTCAGATTACACCTTGTATCATTATATTTCTAGATACCCTCTCGGTCAATCTCAAATATTTCAAATCCTCGACTTTTAATTTTTTCAACAATGGGCAGATCGGCCTCCACAAAATCATATTGATCCAAAGCATGTATATCTACCCATTGAAAATCATTGCATTCTATGGCTTCTGCCTGGCCTCCTAAATCATTACATAAATAACATAACAACAGAATTTTTTTCTCTGTATATTCATGATAGACTACTTTGAAGATATCCTTTACTTCAATTTTTAGGTTTAGCTCTTCTGCTATTTCCCGGGCAAGACATTCTTCTGGCGTCTCCCCTGCTTCCAACTTCCCCCCTGGGAATTCCCACTTCAGAGAATGATCTGTCTTTACATATCTCTGGGCAATAAGAATTTGATTCTGTTTTCGGATTAATGCTGCGGTAACAATCAAAGGCTGCTCCATCGTTCTCTCCCCTTTTTCCTTGCTATCACTAATATATCCATCTTATGAAATCTTTACAACAGGGATTACAATAAATTCTCGGAAGAAAAGGAATGAACCGATACTTTTAGATCGATACTAATTGTGTTAAAATATACTAAATATTGCTTTTATATGAAATGGAGAGGATATCATGTCCATTCAAACCCGTGTCATCAATATTGTGACAAACGAGCGCCCAATTTCCAATGAAACCAGCAGAATTCTTAAACGAAAGCTTGAAAAGAATGGCTTTTTTATTGCTGATACCTTTGATCCAAATGCAGACTTAATCGTGTGCATAGGTGGCGATGGCTCTTTTCTAAGGGCATTGCATGAATATAGATTTCCTGATATCCCTATTGTTGGAATCAACACAGGTCATCTTGGCTTTTTCCAAGAGCTTTCCCCTTATCAGCTAGATGAGTTTATTTTTCGTTATGAAAAAGGTGACTATGTTATCCAGGAACTACATCCAGTAGAGGCCAATATCTGTACCCGCAATAGTTGTATAGAAATAATGGGGATCAACGAAATCACAATCAAAGGGGATAAATCAAGGACCATTCATTTGAATATTTCCCTAGATGATAGCTTCCTTGAAAAATTCAGTGGAGATGGGGTACTCATATCCACCCCCACTGGGAGTACAGCCTATAATTATTCTTTGGGAGGCAGTATTGTAGACCCTCGTTTGGACCTCCTTCAAATTACACCGATTGCACCTATTAATACCATTGCTTATCGTTCCTTTACCTCCAGCTTAATTGTACCTAGAGGATCTATGATTAAGATACATCCGGAGTATACCTTCGAGAATTCTATTTTGGTGGTCACTGATGGCATGGAACATAAGCACAATGAGATCGTGGAAATCAATCTTAAGATGTCTGATATCAAGGTACAGCTTTTAAGACTAAAAAATTACGACTTTTGGAATAAAGTCAAAGAAAAATTTCTATAGAAATAATAAGGGGATGGTTTTCACCATCCCCTTCATTTATTATGCGATTGATTTTTCTACTACTGCTGAGTTAAATACCTTCTCGTCAAATTCACCCTCAGATTTTGCAACGATGATCGTACAGATTGCATCACCAGTGATGTTGATCGCTGTTCTTGACATATCAAGAATTCTGTCGATACCGATGATCAATGCAATACCTTCGATTGGTAAACCAACTGCTTGTAATACCATGGATAACATGATTAATCCAACCCCTGGTACCCCTGCTGTACCGATTGATGCCAACGTAGCTGTTAAGATTACAGTTAAGATCGCACCCATGGACAACGGAACGCCATATAGTTGTGAAATAAAGATTGTAGCAGCCCCTTGCATGATCGCTGTACCATCCATGTTAATTGTCGCACCTAGAGGAATTGTAAAAGATGCAATGCTCTTAGATACGCCAAGTCTTTCTTCAGTCGCTTCCAATGTGATAGGTAGTGTTGCACTGGAGCTCGCTGTGGAGAAGGCAACACCCATAACTGGTGCAAACTTTTTAAAGAATGTAATAGGACTTAATTTTGTAAAAGCTACCAATAGTCCAGAATACGTAATACCTGCATGAAGTGCTAATGCAAACAATACGCAGAACATGTATTTTGCCAATGGCACCATGGCAGAGAATCCTAATCCTGTAAATGTCTTAGCAATTAAGCAGAACACACCGTATGGTGCTAACAACATAACAAAGCCGATCATTTTCATCATTAACTCATTCAATTGATCGAAGATGGCAACAACACCCTTCACCTTGTCACCAAGGGAAGCTAACCCAACACCTACAAGCATTGCAAATGCGATAATTTGAAGCATTTCTCCAGCAGCCATTGCTGCTACAGGATTTGTAGGCACCATATCAGAAATAACCTTTACCAACGGCTTTGCTTCTGCAATCGTTGGCTCTGATTTTACAAGGGCTGACATATCCAGTCCGATACCAGGTTGAACTATAATTGAAAGAACAATCGCAATCGTAATCGCTACTGCTGTCGTCACTAGATAGAAGGCCAAGGTCTTTGTTCCAACTCTACCTAATTTTCTAATGTCTGACATAGATGCTGCACCATTTGCAATTGATATGAATACCAACGGCACAACCATCATTTTGATTGCATTTAAAAATACAGTTCCTACAAGAGTGAATACTCCATTAACTAAGAATTTGTCTCTGAAATCTGATGCGCCCATTTTGTTAAGAATAAGACCGACAATAAGACCGATAATAAGACCGATAAAAATTTTGGTGGTTAAACCCATTTTCTTGCTCATAAACATCCTCCTTTATTAATTTTTTGTAATAGAATGACTTCTCTATGATATCATAGTTATTACCCTACAGAAAAGTACAAAAAAAAACCAAAACATACAGTTTTAGTTTGATAATTGCAAGTTTTCTCTTTTCTGCAAGTTATCATGATTCGTTTTTCATCTCCATCATGATCCCCTCTATGAATTTTCTAACACTGATTTTCCCGCCATAGGTGGATTTTCCCCGGATATAATCCATCTGATTTCGCACTTCCTTAAAATCAAAAATAGTATTTCCATATTTTATGAAGGTATCATTGCCATAATCTTCGATGCCTAGATTCGCTATGTTCTTTAGCGCCTTGTTGATCGCTCTTCGAATCCTTTGCTCAATGGCAGCCACATTGGTTGAAATCTCGTATTCATCCTTATACTTTTGATTAAGCATGGCAAAGGATTCTGATATTTTTTGACTCAACAGTTTTCCCCGTACTTCCTCTTTTTGTTCAAGAAGAATTGCAATCATTTCTACAATATCGTTACTTCCGGCTTCGCCGAGGATTCCGAGCTGAGAAAGAATCTTTTTAATCCGATCCTTTTCTGTTGTGACATTTACGTCCTTCCCACCGGTATACTCTTTCAATACATTCATGCTATAAATAGCCTTCTCAAAGGAATGGATTACTTCTTGCATCTTCAGCTTTTCTTTCACCTTATTAATAATTGATACCACTTCTACGACATTGATGGGTTTATTGATATAAAATTCTATCCCCCTTGTATATGCTTTCGATACCATTTCCTTGACAATCACCTGGGAAATCATGATATAGTTCGCGTGAATGCCCATATCCTTAAGAGTTGATACGATGGCAATACCATCCATTCCTGGCAGCAGCAAATCTACCAACACGATTTGAGGCCTTAAATCTTTAATCTCTTCTACTGCGTGGATGCCGTCCTCTGATTCACCAATGACATCCCCTAAATTATATTGATCAATGATATTTCTTAAAACCTTCCGGATGCTCTTATCATCATCCACAATATAAAAACTTGGGTTCATGCCATCAACTCCTATTCTGTAAAGTTTGAAAGGGGAATCTGGATGGTAAAAGTTGTCCATCCATCCTTGAGAGAGCTTGCTTCCAATTGTCCGCTAAAATGCTTTTCTACGATGTGTTTTGCATGGGTAAGTCCTATCCCAGTAGACATTTCTCCTGTTACTGGATTGTATTTTGTAGAGAAACCTGGCTCAAAAATTAAATCTAAATCCGAATCATCAATCCCTTTGCCGTTATCCTTTACCTTAAATAAGCAACTTTTTCCCGATATTTCCTGGGTAATGCTAATCATTCCTGATTCATCAATGGCATCAATGGCATTGGTAATTAAATTATTCAATACAGAGATCAATTGGTAAAAATCCCGGGTGCTAAAATTTTGCTGATACTTAAATCGTAAAAGAATACGCTTTTCATTCATTGCAATCAGTTTTTCCGTATTGTCTTTAATGATATGATAAATTTCCTTTACACTCATGTATAAGCTTCTATCTTCTTCAGAGAGAGTTTTTTCTATACCAGACACAACGCGGATGTAGTCTTTTTTTACTTCATGGATATCCTTGGCCACTAGGAGGGCCTCGTCCTTTAAATCTCTATCCTGCAGCCGCTCATACAATCGGTAACTCCTTCTCATGGCTTCTTCAATATCTACAATAGATTTTCTCAGGAAAAAAACTTCTGATTTTAGGCTAGCCATAAAAAGAATTAACTCTTTATACTTTCGCTCTTTCTGCTCCCTTTCATAACGGTGCATGTAATAGTTAATAACCTCATATACGACAACCGTGATAATAGAACGCATCAGCCCCATAAGAATAAGGGCCAAAACAACAATCTCAAAAGGATGATCAATGCGGCTCTTGCGCACCGCAACCTCAATAATATTTGAAATACTATCACACAGCCATAGGAAAAGTATGATTTGCTCCCCTTTTCCCAACTTTTCTCGAACACGCAGCATTTCAAACAATATACCATATAGGAAATAAAAAATTGCACCAGGGGCATATAAGGTAATCGCACTGGCTATCTCTGCCTCTGGGTTTCCAATCAAATAAACAAAGGTTCGAAAGAGAAAGATAGATACCCCAACGGCATTGGTGGCAGTCATAATAGACATATCCTTGAAAAATATTAGCATGAGAGATAGGGCCGTAACACTAAAAGAAAATCTAAATCCAGAAGCAAAAGGATTTAGATATATTTGACCCGTAAAGGCAGTTAAAATACAGATGATAAATAGTTTTTCTAGATCTTTTCTTTTCGCAATCAATACAATACCTTCTCCTTACACTTGATAATACAATATAATTTCCGATTCAGATGCCTTTTCCTTTACGATTAAGAACTGATTAAAATTCAATTCGCAGAATTCCACCAACTCTTTGATACTACATTGTCTTTCGCACACATCGATGACCTTTACCGTCACTTCGTCCCAACCGTACCCCATGAGTCTTCTGGCAGCATCCTTATGGATCAGTTCAAGGGGGACTGAACCAAAGACATTTCCTCTCATGATCTCATAGGTCTGCCAAAAACGATTATGTATATCTAGAGCCTTAGCCTCTTTCAAATCCTCTGTGCGTTTCTTTGAAAATTCTTCTAGATAGGTTCCCTCATAATAGTTCTTTTTTAAGATGGGTTTATAAAGGAACTTGATCTCATTGATGATATCCAGCTTAATATTGCTTAAAGCACTTTTCTTCGCCTGGATTTCTCCACGAATTTCTTCACAGGTTTGTATCATTTCATCTATTAGCTTTTCTAGAACTACTTTATTTCCCGTATTGGTACTCTTTTCAATTTCATAGGTAATCCGTTTTATTTCATGAACTTTATGCTGCATCTAAATCCCCTTCCGATATACGCACTTGTACTATTCCTATTATAGCATTAATTTGAAATAGTCCGCTAGAAAAATCATAGCAAATGATTCTAATAGCCTATAGAATGAATAGGGTTGCAAATCATTCCTTTGAAGCATACTAAGTCGTTGTATTACAAATACTTTATGGTATCAATATATCATCATATAGAAATGGAGGTTCATTATGAAATGTCCGAATTGTGAAAAAGGTAATCTACTTCTCAAAGATGAGGTGACCTATGTCTACCTTTATGACCTAGCTGACGACGGTAAGGTGAAGTGGCAGGATCAAGAAGGCTATACGTCTTATCTTTTTGTCGATAGAGAACAAAAGGATTTCAAACAGTATGTTCAATGCAACAATTGCAGTGAAGTCTATGACCATATCGTAGAACGGGCCCACGATATGGATATGATCATTCTCAAAAAAGCCATCCATTCCAATGGACCAGTATCCAACGACTTTTTCGTATAAAGAAGCATCCATAAGTGTTTTATCCCTTTCATCCTTCTTCTTTTTACCGTATAGGAGAGTAGACTCTCCTATACGATAAAAAAACACCTATTTCAGGTGTTTTTGCTTATTCTCTGTTCATATACTCTTCAAACTTTGAGTTTACTGCACCTTCTGCCCAGATGCAAAAAAACTCATCTGACTTGTAGAAATAGAGCTCATCGGTTTTTATTGCATGCTTCCATGTACCTGTATGAAAGGTGTACTCGCCCTTTTGGAAAACATCTTCAATGATTCTCATGTTTTCTTCATACAAATCTCCGTAAACTTCCCCCAGGGATTTATAATCTAAACCCATTCGAACATAGGTATCTATGGCCATCGCCTTCAGCATCCAATCAAACTGCTTCGATAGGCGTATCAATAGTTTCCTATAATAAGCTTCCTTCACAAATATAGCCGTTTCGATATCCAATGTAGGCTTATACCCAGATTCCAACCGGGCAAATTGAAACTGATCCATGGGGATATAGCTTCTTTTACCAAAAGAATTAGTCAGTATTTCAAAGATTTCATGATCCTCAATCTTTCCAATGGCCATTTCTATCTCTTCTTCTGTCATTTCCTTATCTAGTCCAATGTTATAGCACATATTCAAAAACTCGCCTCGATTGACCCATAGCCATTCATGTTGTTCTAATTTCTCAATATCAAGAACTTTTTCTAGGTTCTCAACCTGGGAAAGGGCTGATAAAATCTTATCCTTCATATCTCCACCACCTATGTTGTTTAGTCTCTTTGCTAAGCTTCATCCAAATCCCGTCAGAAATGGCCATCACCATCCATATAAAAATGGCATATTGAGGTGCAAAGACCACTGCATCGGTTAGGCCCTGAATCAGCAACGTCATATAAAACATGCTCATACCTACACCTATGCTCTTTATACCCTTATTCTGACTATAAATCACTATTTTTATTGCATTATTTATGGCCTTGCCTAACATTACTGACAAAAGAGCTAGTCCAATCATCCCTGTTTCCGCCATGACATGGAGCAAAAGATTATGTCCATGAAAAACTGGTGCTTTAATCTTCGTTGAGTATTGATCGATATACACCTGCATGGTATTTAATCCAGTCCCCAAAAGAGGATGATCTTGAATAATATCTACCACCGTTTTATATATTTCTATTCTATATTCGATACTACTATCTTTCGCTGCAAACTCTAGACTCATTCTCTTAGCATAATTATTTCCATCGATCCCGAGAGCCAAAATCAAAATAATCATACCATACACTACGTATCTTCTATTCTTTTTCAAAACAGTTAATACGATAACAGCGATAGCCAATGTCAGCAATGCCGCCCTAGAATATGTAAAGATTAGACATATGGAACAGAGTATCAACGCTATGAAGTGAAGGGGCCTCTTCATCAGCTCTTCTATGGACCCAATGGTCATGCAGATCATTGAAACCAAATAGGCGCCCAATACATTGGGATTATACATGTTAGAATACACCCGGATTTGAATATCGTAAACATTTTTATCTACCCAAGATTTTGGCATAGCCGAAGGCTCAAGGGTGAAATACTGAACAATGCCGACCACCGATATCATTATACTGCCCAAAACTAGTATATCCATTAGTGTATCATATTCTTCCTGGGTTTCGAACTTATCACGAATAGTTATATATGCCACGATTTGTAGTATAATAAGAACAAATGCTTGAGATCCATAAAATTTATATTGGGTCTGAAGTAATTGGAAAATCAAGTATACAATGACACTACATAAAAGTCCATCCTTCTTGCAGATGGTGCCCATACTTATGGGCTTGGCCTTGAATATCTTGTATAAGCTGAGGAATAATAGAGCGGTATATCCCATATATACAGAAATGGTGGCACCTATCATAGCAGCCATGACGATACGCTGTTCTATACGGTCATTTTCCATCGTTTATTCTCCTTATACGATTATTTCCAGTTCATCCAAGTCATATTGTAGCATATGCATGAAGGAAAGACTATGGAATATATCTAAAGGAGCGTTTTTGAAATGGTAAATGGTAATTATATTGGTGTAGGAGGATTGCTTTGCCATCTCAATCAATATCTTTTGCTAAAGCACACCTATGGAGAATATCAGGGACAGTGGATTCTCCCTGGGGGGCATGTCAATCCAGGGGAGCATATAGATGATGCCATTGTCCGTGAATTTAAAGAAGAAACCATGGTGGATGTCATCCCCCGGGGAATTTTGGCTCTTCGCTCTCGACAAAGAAGCACTACTTCCCTTGATTGCTATATTGTATTTCTAGTGGACTATGTCGCTGGTCAGCCAGCCAGTGATCATCGGGAAAATGATGCTGTCCAGTTTTTTAGTCTAGAGGAAATAAATAGCATGAACAATATCATTGAATTGTCAAAGATTATTATTAATGACTTCCATGCTTGTAGATTAAAGGTATTAGAAGAATCCAAGACCTATAAGCCTCAAGGAATAGACTCCGAATTTCTACGACTGTACCTCTAAATGATCATCTGAAAACATCGTTTCCGAGTAACTCATAGCAGCAGTATTAATTGTTAAGTAACAAGGTAAACTATAGTAATCTAATGGAATTCTATAGACACAGCTAGGAGGTTTTTATGCAGAAAGCAGTATTTCTTGATCGCGACGGTGTAATTAATGACAACAGAGTCCCGGTAAATAAGCCTGAAGATTTTATTTTTTTTCCATGGACATTTGAAGCTGTCAAAATGCTAAATGATGATGGTTATCAGGTGTTTGTTGTTACCAACCAGGGTGGTATTGAGATGGGTCACTTTACCCATGAAAATCTTAAAGACATCCATGATAAGATGTTGTCAGATTTTAAATCGAATGCGGTTGTCATCCATGGTGTAGCCTACTGCCCCCATTTCAAGTCAAAATGTGAATGTAGAAAGCCAGCACCGGGTATGCTCCTAAAGCTTGCCCAAGAACACCATATCGATCTTAAGTCCTCCTTTATGGTAGGCGATCGCGGTTTCGATATTGAAGCAGGCCGCCAAGCTGGCTGCAAAACCATAAAGCTAGGCACTCCCTATGCAAAGGCTGACTACACCGTTTCAAATCTACTTGAAGCGACAAAGCTAATCATCTCCGTAAACAAATAAATACCAGCATCTTTGCTGGTATTTATTCATCATGCAAGCTCTATCATTTTATAACGGTGGACAGGTCGTCCTACGCTGCCATATTCTAATTCTACTTGAACGGCTTTTTTGTCTGACAGATATTCTAAATATCTCCTGGCCGTGACCCTGGCAATGCCAACCTCCTGAGATAACTCCATAGAAGTATGAAACTTATTATTATATTTCAAATAATCTACGATCAGATCTAACGTAGTTTGATTCAATCCCTTTGGCAATTCTTCCACAGCATCACTTTTGATATGTAAAATTCGATCCAAATCGTGCTGTTGAAAATTATCTTTATTTTCTAGTTCTTCCCTCATCTTCTGATAATGAAGCAAGGCCTCTTTAAATCTCTCAAATTTAAAAGGTTTAATAATATAATCGATCACACCATATCGTATGGCTTCATGAATTGTATCTACTGTTTTGTCCGCAGTAATTAGAATCACATCCACATTTGCACCGATTTTTCTGATTTCCCGCAGCACAGCCAACCCATCCATCTTGGACATAAAGACATCCAATAAAACCAATTGAGGCTTAAACGTTTGAAGCATTTGCAAGGCTTCAGCACCATCACTGGCAATCCCTACCACACGAAAATCTCTAATTTTAGATATGAACCTCCGGTTAATCTCCTGCACCATGGGATCATCCTCAACAATTAATACATGTATATCCTTCATCACTTCTCACCACACTATCATTTTTTAGGAATACTCACGATCATTTCTGTTCCTACATCCATTTGACTCTCCACATGGATACTGCCGCTTACCCCTTCAAGGATTTGCTTTATCAATGCTAATCCCACACCTTTATTCGCTCCTTCTTTCGTGGAAAAACCAAACTCAAATATCTTTTCTATATTCTCATCTGGAATTCCTGCTCCCGTATCTGTAACAATGATTTCCAGTTCTTCCCTACCATCATTAATCGTCAATGCTACATTTCTACGTTCACGATCTAACTCACCCACAGCATCAATGGCATTTTCAATAAGATTTCCCACAACTGTCAATAGAACCTCGGTATTGATCCCATCATCTTCATGGGACACCTGGCTGCTGGGATCAATGGAAAATTTGATCTTCATTTCCTCCATTTTATTATACTTGGCCAGCAGCAGTCCCGACAAAGATGGATTCTTAATATGCTTCGTTAAAAACCCTAGGATTTCCTCGTGAAGATCACTGATATCATCAATATACTTCATCGCCTCATCATAGCATTTCAATTGTAATAATCCTGAGATGGTATGCATCCTGTTTAGGAATTCATGATTTTGCGCCCTTAGAGCATCGATAAATCGCCTCACACCAGTCATCTCTTCCGCTAAACTCTTTACCTCCGTCAAATCTCTGAAGCTCGATACAGCACCAATGGCTTCTCCTCCCACATTGATTGGAAGTGTATTGGCTACAATGGCCTTGTTGTTTAAGATGTGTTCCCGATCATATTCTGGAATTCCTTTTTCTATGATTTCTGGCATATGGCTATTTTTTATGATCTCCCGAATATCTTTACCGATGACATCCTCCTTAAGCCCTAGAATCCTTTTCCCCTCACCATTCAACATGGTAATTTTATATTCACTATCTACAGCCAAAATCCCTTCCTTTACCGTCTGTAAAATAACATATCTTTCCTTCAAAAGCCTAGCGATCTCTAAGGGCTCCAATCCAAATATTTGTCTTTTGATATTTTGCGCCAACAGTGTTGCCCCCATGATAGTAAGAAGAATAGAAAAAGCAAGGATAAAATAAAAACCACTTTCAATCTCTGTCAGAAACCTAGTTATATGAGGCAATACCATATTGACCAGGACAATACCTACCTGCTTGCCATCATTGAAGATTGGCATATGTGCCTGAATATACTTTTCTTGTTTTTTTGAAGTTTTGGATATATATGTTTGCCCCTCATAGGCCAAGCTGCCGTTTGCATTAATATCGCGTCTTCCAATCTTATTAAAAGCAGAATGGGCGTACTGTATACCATTCATATCCATCACGACGATAGCTTCTGCATTGGATGCCCTCCTGATTTCCTCGACAATCAATTGAATCCTATACTCCCCCCTGGGTTTACCTATATTGATTTGAATATCTCTTTGCAGCACTAATTTTTGAGCTACCTCCATGGCATTTTTCCCTAGTACATTCTCAATACTATTATTGATATACCATAGGCTAAAAACACCGATGATAGAAATAAGAATTGTCACCATCACTGTGGTGAAGACGATCATCTTCATCTTCAAGCTGGCCTTAAAATACTTTTCCATAGGTGTCACCCCCATCTCACAGCTTTATGAACACTATAGATTACATTCTCCCCTACATACAGTTTTTCCTTCTACTCTCAATATTGTAGTTTTTTATCGACTTGATAGCAATTTTTATCTTAAAAATGGTATAATAAATATTTGGGAGGTGATTGTGTGAACATATTATTCTTTACCGTATCTGCTGGAGAGGGACATAATCAAGTTGCCCGGACTGTGGCAGAGAAAATTAAACAAACAGATCCGAATCATAAGGTAGAAGTCATCGATACCTTTAATTATGTCCATCCAAGCCTACATAAAATTGTATTTGAGGCTTACATAAAGTCTATCAAGTATATCCCTACCTTATATGGGTTTATCTATAGACGATCTGAAGTTACAGATAACTCTATCGTGGATGTCAGTGAGTTTTTGAATAAGGTAGTGCTTTCAAGGAAGTTCACTCGCCTTTTGGCTGATTTCCGGCCGGACGTTATCATATGTACCCATCCATTTCCTGCTGAAGCGCTGTCCGCCATGAAGAGGAAGGGTAAGATTGATGTACCATTGATTACAATACTCACCGATTATACCATTCATCCTAGCTGGATCAATAAAGAAATCGATTACTACATCATGCCTTCGGAAAACTTTATCCATGAATTCCAGTATTGGCAGATCCCATCGGAGCGAACAAGGTTCTTTGGTATTCCTATTGATGAAAAATTTGCAAACACATATAATCGACAGGAAGTATGTGAAAAGCTAAATGTTTCCAATACCTTTACAGCACTCATTATGGGTGGTGGATTAGGGCTAGGAAATATAACAGAAACCCTTGATTACCTTTTTACTTACAATATCAATATGCAGATCATCGCCATTGCAGGAAAAAATCAAGAACTCTATCGATATCTCTCTTTGATCAATCGAGAAAATCTGAAGGTATTCGGCTATGTCTCCAACATAGATGAGTTGATGAGTGTCTCTGATATCATCATTACAAAGCCTGGTGGAATTACCGTCACTGAGTGCTTGGCAAAGGAATTACCGATTATCGTTAGTTGGAACCTACCTGGCCAAGAGGAACGGAACATGGAATTCATATTGAACAACGGTATTGGTATGGTGGCTGCCAGCCCCAACTCCTTGATTTCTTGCATTAACTTGCTTAAGGATAATCCAGATCGATACCAAACCATACGAAATAACATGGCTAAAATACGAAAACCCCATGCCACACAAGACATTGCAAGCTTTATACTTAGTATGCCAAATACCAATCCTGCTGCTACAGAAAGGGCCGTATTCAAGACGCGATAAAAATTAGTAAAATTAAAAAGATCAACCTCTCTTGGTTGATCTTTTTGTTCATTAGCCCATGATACTATAACCACAATCCACATGAATCACTTCACCCGTAATACCACTGCTCATGGGGCTGCATAAAAACAAGGCTGTATTCGCAACTTCTTCCGTTTGAACCAATCTCCCCATAGGTACCTTTTCTTCAAATTCTTTCAGCATATTGGTAAAATCCTTGACCCCCTTGGCTGCCAAGGTCTTGATAGGTCCTGCTGATATGGCATTTACCCGAATATTGGATTTGCCCAGATCTGCCGCTAGATATTTTACACTAGCCTCTAGGGCTGCCTTCGCTACCCCCATGACGTTGTAATTCTTCACAACCCTTTCTCCACCTAAATAAGACAATGTAACGATGCTCCCACCGTCCTTCATCAGAGGCACAGCGGCTCGCGTTACAGCCACAAGAGAATAGGCACTGATATCCTGGGCCATGGCATAACCCTCTCTAGATGTATCCATGTAAAGCCCTTCTAATTCTTCTTTTTTAGCATGGGCAATGCTGTGAACGACACCATGAATCATGCCCACCTCTGCTTCTATATCCTTAAATGCTTGCGCAATATCTTCATCCTTGGTCACATCACAATGTATTAGAGAAAATGTCCCCATTTCCTCGGTTAACCTACGAATATGTTCTTCACTTCGTTCCCCTTGATATGTAAAAATTACATTTCCACCAGCTTGATGAATCACTTGGGCAATTCCCCATGCGATACTCCATTTATTGGCTACACCCATCACTACTATGTTTTTTCCTTTTAATCCCATTTCCACTAACATCACTCCTCTATCCTAGAATAACAACTTTTCTTTCTATACTCCACTCCACCTATATCCCCTACCATATCGCTTCTACCCATTGGGTTACCCGTCACGTCACATGTTCGTCATAATAACTGAGACCTACACCCATTACTTCAGTCGATTGATCCCTCGAATCATCATATCTCTGGCAAGGGGCGCTGCACTCTTCCCACCAGTAGAACCATGGCTCTCCAGCACAACGACGACAACAACTTTTGGATCATCGGCTGGTGCAAAGCCTGTGAACCATGCATGGGTCTTCCCCGTATCATTCTCAGCAGTCCCTGTTTTTCCAGCAACCTTCACATTCCTAATTCTTGCATTTTTCCCCGTGCCGTCAGTGACAACCTTCACCATCATATCACGAATTTCTTGGGCAATCAAACTGGTGGTCCCCCTCGTCAAAGCCTGGGGATAATTCACCTTTAAGGTTTTACCCTCTGATGATAGTATTTCTTTCACCAGAATGGGCCTCATCATCACACCGTCATTGGCAATAGCAGATGTAACTAAAGCCATATTTAAAGGTGTCATCAATATCTTCCCCTGTCCTATGGAGGAAGCACCTAACTCAGGCTTTGTCATCATGCCCTTGTTTGGAAATATAGAGGATTTTGTTTTTAAGTCAAAGGGAATGATACGATTAACCATGAACTTTTCAGCAGCATCTTGTAATTTTTGTTCTCCTAACTGTAGTCCAATTTGACTAAAGGCAATATTACAAGATTCTACCATTGCCTCTTCCAAGTCTACTTGTCCATGGACAATTTCCTGATAGTCCCGTAGAATATAACCTTCAATATTTACAGAGCCTTGGCACTGATACTCCGTGTTGATGTCTTTATTTTGCAAAGCCCCTGCTGCCGTAATAATCTTAAATACGGAGCCTGGGGTATATAATCCAGAGGTCGCCCTATTTAACAAGGGACTTTGATCATCCTCCACCAATTCCTCCCAATTCTCCTTAAAGGTTGATGCACTGAAATCCGGCTTACTCACCATGGCATATACTTCCCCACTTTTAGGGTTCATGGCAACGATGGCACCTTTCTTATTTCCTAACAACTTATGGGCCTCACTTTGCAATTCATGATCTATGGCAAGGATTAGATTGTTCCCTTTCTCTTTAGGTCCAGTAATCTTTTCGGTAATCTCTAAGATCGGGTTGGTTCCATTGATATTTAATAACTCGCTATTGTAGGATGCCTCTAATCCTGATTTACCATATTCCTTATCACTATAACCAATCACATGACTATAAAGGCTCCCGTACTTGTATTTTCTCACTTGCTTATTGGTATCAGTTTTCTCACTATACGCAAGGGATTTTCCATTTCTATCAACGATTTGTCCCCTCAACACATACTCTTCATTGAGCCATTGTCTCTTATTATAGTTATTGGTTACAATTTTGGATGCCCTAAATATTTCAAAGTAACTAAGATACACAACCAAAGCGATGAATAGAGCACCCATCACCCAAAGTACTTTAACAATCCTCTTGGATTCTTGGTTCATGGTTATCCTCCTGTTCAAGTTCCTCGGATGCCACCTGTAGAATGCCCAACGCTGCAAAACTTGATACAAGGGAGCTACCCCCATAGCTGACAAAGGGCAAAGTAATACCCGTTAAAGGAATCATCTTGGTTACACCGCCTAGAATGATAAAGGCTTGAAAACCTAACATCGCCGTGATACCGATGGCTACGATCCGAAAAAATCGATGGTGCTGATTCAAGGCTATTTTAAAGCCTCTATACACCAAAATAAAAAACAACATAATGACAGCCATCCCGCCAAAAATGCCCATTTCCTCACAGATGGCTGAGAAAATAAAGTCATTATGCACCTCGGGAATAAATTCTGGATGACCTAATCCTATCCCTGTGCCAAAGAAACCTCCTGAAGCTATGGCGAATAAGGATTGGGTAATCTGATAACCCTTGCTATCTATAAACCGCCATGGGTCGATCCAGGTCTCAACCCGAACTCTGACATGGTTAATGAAAAAATAACTAATCACAGCAGGCAATGATGCTGCCCCTAAATTATATAAAATAAGTTCTCTTTTTTCTTCATAAATGTATAGAATGGTTATAAAAATCAAAAAAAACAGCATCGCCGTTCCCAAATCCCGTTGTAGGAACAAAAAAGCGATATGGGCATATACAATCCCGAGAAATACAAAGGGATTTTTAAGATTTTTTACATTGGTGTAGTAAGAGGCTAAAAAAAAGACAAACAGTAGTTTAATCAACTCTGCTGGTTGAAAGCTATAGCCTGCACCTCGAATCCAGTTGGTTGCCCCTTTCACCTTGCTGCCAAAGATCAATGTACATAAAAACAGTGCAAAGGCCCCTGCTGCATAGGCTACCGTCCATTTCTCCCATCCTTGTATACTTTTGGTCACAAAGTATGTAAGGAAGAAAATAATAATACCTACCCCAAACCAAATAACCTGCTTAAATCCATACACTGGGTTAATTCGATAAATCATAATGATTCCAATGCTGATCAGCATCGACATGATGAGAAACAAATAATGATCTCCAGAAGACCACTTAAGCAAAATCCAATTAGATATGTAGATAATACAAATAAAAGACACACCTGAGATCAATATGTTTCGATCAAAATTCTCTCGAAATGAAAAAAGCAATAACAACGCCATGGCATTGATCAACACAATTAAATTCTGTGGTGCCTTATAGCTGATTAATTTTTTGAGCATATATACACCTCTTTACTCATTGCTTACATACAAAAACTCAAGTTGTCCCAGTTTGATGCGGTCACCATTTTTCAGCTTCACAACATCTAACACCCTATCCCCATTTAGATAGGTACCATTTGCACTGTCAAAATCCTCAAGAAAGTATTCACTTTCATCCAATGCAATCTTGATGTGCTTGTTGGATATATATGGGTCCTTGATCACAATATCATTGTCACTTCCCCTGCCTATGATCACTGACCCATCGAGATTATAGACCTCCTTCACTTTAAACGGAAGGGTATCCTTTCGGTTGATGAGCTTAAGATATGTATTATTCTCCATAGAGGCTCCACTGATACTCTTGATGTCCATATAAATCAATCGAATGATTCCAAACATAAATAAATAAATCAAAAGAATAAATAAGTAACGAAATACCAAGGAAAGAATGTTAAACATTTGACCACCTGCCATAGTTCTCATATTCTGTTCATACTTGATTATAGTATATCATTCTTTTCATGAATCTAACACAAAAGAATGACTTTTAAGTGAAGCCTCTGTGGGCTTATTAAAAGTCATTTGGGTTTGAATTCTTATTTCAGCATTTTAACCAATTCATCATAGGAACATACCCCTTGATGAATGATTCTATCGCCTTCTAACAGCGTCGGCACCATATCAATTTTCTGATTTTCGGTGATATCATCCCAATGTATTATCGTTTCCGTCAATGATTCAGTTCTAACGTGTTCCATGAAATCATGGAAAGACAGACCAAGATTTAAACAAATCTTATAAATAATATCATGCTCACTGATATTCTCATTATACACAAAAACCCTGCGGAAAATCTCATCGATTATTTCTTCTTGATCCGTCCTAGAACGTCCATAGGCTGTCAGTAAGTTTGCCATCTGCGCATTATATAATTTATCTGGTAAGTAGAAGGGTATGCCTTTTGTCCTTGCCCACTCCTCCAAGACCTTTGTTGCCTTAACTACTTTTCTAGACCCTAAATATTCCATCAATGAAATGCCTTCTATGGGCGCGTCTGAATGAATCTCCATAGGAACCCATTCAACGGCGAAGCCTTGTGCCTCTTCTAATCTTTTTATCTCTGGTAGCATGATATAACAATAGGGACAAATATAGTCATAAATAAAGGTTAGTTTCCTCAAGGCCCTCGCTCCTTTCTAATATTCTTTTATATACTTACCCTATGTTACAGATCTTACACAAAGGACAAACCAATATTTAATCATTTATTTCCTACTATCATTTATCTATAGGTTTCTGTAATGCATAAGCAAAACGCCTGGGATGCATTCTTATCCTAGGCGTTTTATTAAAGGAGAAATTAACAATATCCATATTTACTTTCTATCGTAAATATCGGTCATTTGTCATGCAACATGTAGCACCTTATATTTCCTTTATGATCTCCAACTACTTAAAATGTATACCCGCGGTCTACAATCCTTTTTCCAGTTCGTCTAATAGCTTTGAAAAAACCTCTAAGGCTTGATGAATAGGCTTCGTCGTGGTCATATCTACACCAGCACCCTTTAGTAGTTCAATTGGATAATCGGAACCACCCTTCTTCAGAAAATCAGTATAACGCTGAACCGCTGGTGCGCCTTCGTTCAATATTTGCTGGGATAGTGATATGGCAGCGGAAAAACCGGTGGCATACTTATAAACATAGAAAGCGTTGTAAAAATGAGGTATTCTCGCCCATTCCAACTGAATTTCTTCATCTATGACGATATTCGGTCCATAATACTTACGATTTAGTTCAACATAAATCGCGCTGAGAAGCTCTGGTGTTAAAGCTTCCCCACCTTCTACTTTCTCGTGGGTAATTTTTTCAAATTCAGCAAACATCGTTTGTCTGAATAGGGTGCCCCTAAACTGCTCCAAATAATGATTCAGTAAATACATCCTTGTATTATGTTCCTTGAGATGACCCAATAAATGTTCCATGAGCAGCGCCTCATTTACAGTAGAAGCCACTTCCGCCACAAAAATCTTATACCCAGCATAGGGATACGGCTGATGGTGATTAGCATAATACGTGTGGAGAGAATGACCCATCTCATGGGCAAGGGTAAAGAGATCATTGATAGAATCCTGATAATTTAGCAACACATAGGGTGGACTATCATAGGATCCCCATGAATAAGCGCCACTGGTTTTCCCCTCATTTTCATAGACATCAATCCAACCATTATTAAATCCTTTCTCAAGCAAATCCACATACTCTTTTCCCAGGGGCGAAAGGCCTGCCTTTATTTTCCTTTTGGCCTCCTCATAAGGTATATCCATTTTCATGTCCTTTACAATAGGTGTGTACAAATCATACATATGTAGTTCATCAACACCAAGGGCCTTTTTCCTTAAGTCTACATAACGATACATGCTGGGCAAATGCTCATGGACAGTTTGTATCAAATTATCGTAAACAGATACAGGAACATTATCACTGTCTAAAGAAGCCTGCAGCGCCGAAGGATATTTTCTTACTCTGGCATAAAAAGCGTCTTTCTTAGCACTATAATTTAATGTAGACGCAATGGTATTTTTTTGTTTTCCATAGCTGCTATATAAAGCTTGAAATGCATCCCTTCTTACCCTTCGGTCTCCGCTTTCAAGAAATTTTACATATCTCCCCTTCGTTACTTCCACAGATTCTCTATTTTCATCCTGAATGATGGGGAATTTAATATCAGCATTGTTAATCATTCCAAATATATTCTTAGGCGCTCCAGCCAACTCCCCAGCTTGAGCCAGTACCTTCTCTTCTTCCTTTGATAGAACATGGGATTTTTGTCTTAGAATTTCTTCTAGGTAAAACGTATAAAGAGATAATTCTTGATTTTCCATTAAAAACTCTTTCATTCTGTTCTCTGGAATACTTAAAATCTCGGGCACCATATACGAAAGGCTGCTTTGCACCTCTACGCTTACACCTTGAGCCTTATCCGTCATAGATTGATATTTACTCACCCTGTTGTCTTCATCTTTTCTCATCTTGGCATAAACAAATACGTGCTCCATTTTCCTAGATATTTCGTCACTTTTCTTTAGCCCTTCATAAAGATTTGAAGATGATTCTCCCAAGGTTCCGGCATATTTTTTGACTTCATCTTTTAAGAGCCTTATCTCAGAGATATCTTTCTCCCATTGGTCGTCACTTTCGTACATTTGATCGAGCTTCCATTTTAATGGAGCCGGAATGTCTTCCCTTTTAGATATCGATTTATTATTCTCATTCATAGTCAATTGTGGTTACCCACATCCTCCCCTCTAAATTTCATTGCTTCATTTTCTTTCCTTATTATACCCATTTCCCGTTGAATACAACAATAGGTATCATTTTTGTCTATAACTTCATGATAATATAATCGTTTAAAACATTTTATTCGTTTCCTTTCTATAGTATAATAAGATTATATTTAATACCCATCCTAGTCATGGAGGTGATCCCTTGAAACTCTCTGAAATTATTGAGCTTTTGTCAGCAAAAGTGCATACCAATAATATAGATCCAAATATGACCGTTGAGTATGGTCGAGCATCTGATTTGCTCAGTGATGTACTGCGTAATCCTATGGAAAACTCAGTTTTACTTACAGGCCTCGTCAATGTTCAAGTTATACGAACTGCTGAGCTTATGGATATTCGTGCCATTGTCTTGGTACGGGATAAAGAGCCTTTACCAGAAATGATTGAACTTGCCAATGAAAGCAATATTGCTCTGCTTAGTACAGAGCACAAATTATACAGATCCTGCGGTCTTTTATTTAATCATGGTCTTTTAGATTAGGGGAGGGATTTACCATGGGTGAATATTTTCATTCCGTGACGCTGAAGGAAGATAAGTGTTTAGGATGCACGAATTGTATCAAACGCTGCCCTACAGAAGCCATCCGTGTAAAAAATGGAAAAGCTCGGATTATCGAAGAGCGTTGTATAGATTGTGGTGAATGTATACGTATTTGTCCACACCATGCAAAAAACAGCACGGGCGATCCATTGGAATCTATTCAAAACTTTAAATATAAGGTTGCTATTCCTGCGCCCACACTATTAGGCCAGTTTGAGGTAGACGTTACACCAAGTAGTATTTTAGCCGCCCTAAAAATGACAGGATTTGATGATGTTTATGAAGTTTCCAGAGGCGCAGATATTGTCTCAGGCTTTACCAGGGAACTCATCAAAAATGCCAAACGGCTCCCACTCATCTCTTCATCCTGTCCTGTCATTGTACGCCTTATACAAATCCGTTTTCCCAATTTGATTGATTTAATTATGCCTATCGAGTCTCCCATGGAGGTAGCAGCCATGCTTGCACGCCAGAAATCCATGGAAAAAACAGGTTTGCGTTCTGAAGAAATCGGTGTTTTCTTCATTACACCTTGTCCAGCAAAAATCACTAGTGTAAAAAGCCCTATTGGAATTCAACAATCTAACGTCGATGGTGTTATTTCTATAAAGACTGTATTTCCTTGTATTCAGAAGAATTTAAAAAAGGCAGAGGAAGACATGGAGTTCTACGATTCTGGCAAAGCCATTGGTTGGGCAAGAGCTGGCGGTGAAACATATTCTCTGGGAATCGAAAACTATATGTGTGTTGATGGTATTGAAAACGTTATCAAGATCATGGATCAAATTGAGAATGGACATTTATCAGGGATTGAGTTCGTAGAATGTCTTGCCTGTGTAAATGGCTGCGTAGGGGGTTCCTTGGCAGTAGAAAATCCATTTATCGCAAGAAACCGTATCCGTAGACTCTCCGAAAAGTATATGCAAACAAAAAAGATAAAGCTTGCAAAATCTCTAGAAAATTACTTGTTAACCGAGGAAATTCTTCCGAAGAACGTCCACAAACTTGATAACAATATCCTAGAAGCAATGAAAAAAATGAATCAAATTGACTGTATTACTAAAATGCTTGCTGGTCTAGATTGCGGTGCTTGTGGTTCTCCATCTTGTAGAGCCCTAGCCGAGGATATCGTCTTGGGTTACTCTGACCTTGATGACTGTATGGTTATCTTCAAAGAAAAATACAAGTTAACCAAAGCCAATGTCCCTTATAGGGTTGAAACCGAATCCAATGCTTCTCTTTATCAAAGTGAATAGTTTTACATGGAATGAAGGGGTGAATATTCACCCCTTCATTTTGCTAAATTTATGCAGATATTGCATAAAACATTGCTTCGACAAATATAATGGTGTAGTATAATTATGTTACTGATATTTAACTTTTTGAATACTTATGCTATTTGGTAGGAGGATTTCACATATGGACAACAGACCCATTGGTATACTTGACTCTGGGGTTGGCGGACTTACTGCCGTTCCCCATCTTATAAGAGAACTTCCCAATGAAAGGTTGATTTTTTTCGGGGATACCGCAAGAACCCCCTATGGCTCTAAGGCAAAAACGACGATTACAAATTTTACAAAACAAATTGTAGATTTTCTAGTTCATGAAAATGTAAAAATGATTATAATCGCCTGTAATACCATTACGGCTACTTGCTTAGATGAGTTGGTGCAATGCTATAGAGACTTGCCCATTATAGGGATTATTGAACCCTCTGCTCATAGGGTTGCTGCATCCTGTACAGCTCAGAACCGTATTGGCATTATTGGTACCAAAGTTACAATCAATCAGAAAACCTATATCACCTCGATCCTCCATTACAATCCAAATTTAACCCTGTTTGATATGCCTTGTCCCATCTTCGTTCCCCTTATTGAAGAAGGCATTATTGACAACGAAATTATGGAGTTATCTGTACGATATTATTTAGATGATTTTGTTAAAAACAATAACTTGGACACCCTTGTATTAGGATGTACTCATTATCCATGGATTAGAAAAACCATCGAAAAGTTATATCCACATTTACGAATCATCGATCCTTCTTTTGAAATTATCAGCAATGTACAATCTACTCTTATCCAGCATAATATGTTGTCCCATGAACCAAAGTTCGAAAACATTTTTTATGCCAGTGATCTTTCGGAAAATTTTATGAATATGATCACATCTATTTTTGGTAGAGATGATGTGAAGGTGGATTTTAAGAGCTTTTAATTGTGGTATGTACATTCATAAAACCCCCATGGTGTCTAGACGCCATGGGGGTTTTACTACACACTCTAGAAAAAAAACCTATCTAATATCATGTGTATTCTCTCAAACAATAAACCCGCAACGAACCAAGCTGGGGCATAATCCAAACGAATAATTCCTTGAACAGCATACTTTGCACTACCATAATCCCATGGACAGATGCCTATCGCTGATTTAATCACTCTGCCTGAAGTATATTCAATAAAGTAAATGACAACTACCCATACACCCCCTCTGATCAGAACAGGCCAGTGAAACATTAAATCATGCACTCTTTCTAAGAAAACTGCAGCACCGTAGATAGGAAACATCCAAAGATAGGTATGTCCTCGAAACCTTCTGTCACCTGATAGCACCGACCCTACACCCGTCCAGAAAATCTCAATACACCATCCCAATAAACCGTAAATTAGAAATCGTATCAACATATAGATAGTCTTTCTAATTATGGAATATATATACAATACCTCTTTCAATTATTAGAAAAACCCCTCCACATTGCCCATGTATTACTTGTTTGTTTCTTCCAGTAGACTCTCAAAGCCAATCCCTTTTCCCCATACCGATATTACTGGCAATACATTTACGAAAGCATCGGGATCAACTTTTGCTATATGCATCTTAATCAACATGACTTCTCGGGGAGAACAGATGGACATAATCTTCTGCTTCGTATTGTTGGTATAGCCCCCCGTAATCTCATAGGTACTTATACCCCTTCCGATAGTGTTCATAATATAATCGGTCATCTGGTCTGTGTGGTTACTGATGATTTCAATCTTCACATTTTTAGATCCAAACCCAAATAGAACCAAATCAATACCTTTCATCATCACAAGTTGAGTCAAAATGGCATATAGCGCGATCCTACGATCATATACAAAGGCCGAGACCATGATGATGACCACGTCTATTCCCAGTAAAAGCTGACTAATACTGATAAATGGGAATACCTTATGATGGAGAATCTTTGCAATGGTATCTGTTCCGCCCATGGAGTAACCCCTTTTCAACACCAGTCCACATCCAGCGCCACCAATCATTCCGTAATAAATTGATGCAAGAAACATGTCATTTTCAATAAAAGCAAATTTCATGGTATCAAAGAATATAAGCATTATGGGGAAAAAGATGGACAGTAAAATAATTTTTCCCGCTTCTCTTTTCCCCATTAAAATCCAAGCACTGGTCAGAACAACAACAGATAAAACATAGTATAGGTAAGTATACTTGATGCCTATTAATTTACCTGCAATAATGGAAATACCCGTGATCCCACCTGTGATGAGGCCATTTGGCTGTAGAATTGATGTGATAGCAAAAGCTAGCAGTGCACATCCTAACCCAAGATAGGCAAAGTCAAATACCAACCGTTGAAAATCATTTATTTTTTTCATGTGATTGCACCCCCCCTATTTTGTTACTCTTTATAGATTGTATTATAGAATATTGTATGAGGGAATTATATAGTTTTTTGTTAACTCTCTGTTTCAATATTGTAATATCTACTCGCTAAAAGAGCACAATGTAAAAAAACTACATCATGCTCTCAACAATCCTATATTATCTTACTATCAAGATCGGAACCTTCGTATGATTTAGAACCTTATTAGACACGCTTCCTATGGCAAGCTTTTTTATTGGCGACAACCCTTTACTTCCCATTACAACAAGGTCTGGCTCTTCTTTTTCAATGGTCTCAGCAATCACATGGGCAGGATCTCCACTGGTGATCCTAGCTGTGAAATTTCCACAAAATCCTTCAAATACCTGTTCAACTTTTTCCATAATTGTTCCAGCTTGCTTCTCAAGAACATCTTTAGACAATTGAAATAGGTATACACTATCATCTAAATACATGTTACTGAAATCATCTGTTACGTGGAGCACAATTACATCACTACAAAATGCCTCGGCAATTCTTCGCCCTTGTTCCAATCCTTTTTCAGCATGTTTGGAACCATCCGTGGTAATTAGTATTTTTTTCATTCGTATCCCTCCCCCCATGCTGTTTTGCATATGGTTTTCCTTATTTTTATTAATACCCCAGATTCAAATCCTAAACATATTTTGCGAAATCCCATAAGTAGATACGAACAGGGCAGGATACCATGGCTATAAGCATCAAAAGGAAGAGCACGCTGTGAAAAACTCACACCGTGCTCACTGCAATTCTATATTATCTTACAACTAAGATTGGAACTGCTGTATGATTCAAAACCTTATTGGATACGCTGCCTACTACTACCTTTTTAATACCAGTTAACCCTTTGCTTCCAATGACTACCAAATCTGGTTTCTCTTCTTCTATCGTTTCAATGATCACTTGGGCAGGATCTCCTGTCTTAACCATGGTGGATAAGGATCCGCAAAAACCCTTGAAATCTTCTTCAGCTTTTTCAATCACTTGTTTTGCTTGCTTCTCAAATATTCCCTTAGATTGTTCATAAACATATACGCTTTCGTGGTGATGGGTATTCTTAAAATCATTGATGACATTCAAAATAATCACTTCACTACAGAACATCTCAGCAAGTTTTCTACCATAAACTACACCTTTTTGCGCATGTTCAGAACCGTCTGTCGTAATCAGTATTTTTTTCATACGTTCTTCACCCCTTTTTATATAATTACCTCACTGAATCATATATTATTATTAAATTCATACCCTTTTGAATCATAAACAATCATTTTTTATCGTGTAAACCATAGAAAATGATAAAAAGATTTTAATCAGTTCTAAGAGCGGTCATAAATCGATTCCTGCAAGGGTTGTCAACTGTTGTATTCCTGTAAAATATATCATATAATTAGTTATTACTGATTGGGAGTGTTGCTATGAATATGGATTATAAAAAATACATACCGTTCTTGGTTCGGATGCTCATCGCTGCCCTTACCATCGCAGGGATTTATTTTGTATCAACAACCCTTATTTTTTACGTACTACCTTTTCTTTTAGGTTGGCTTGTGGCTTCTGCCATTGAGCCCACGGTAGATTTGATGACGAATCGCTTTAAAATACCTAGGGGTTTATCAGCTTTTGCCTCCACCCTGTTCTTTGTACTTTTCACTGGCTTATTGATTTCTTTGGTAGGTGGTATCATTATTGTTGAGCTCACAAAACTTTCTATCGATCTTCCCGAGTTCTCAAAGAAGATATATATCCAGGGCTTATCGATCTTCGAACGGGCACAAAATGTATATTTCACCTTGCCACCTGATATCGCACAGCAAATCATGAATGGACTATATACCCTTGTTCAAAGTTTAAGCAATGTATTGACGCTGTTTCTCACATCCTTGCTAGGCTTTTTGTCTGGTATACCTAGTGTATTGGTATTTATCTTGGTCACAATTATCTCTACCTTCTTTATTGCTAGAGATAAACAAATGATTACACGTTTTGCCCGGGCACAAATCCCATCAGATCTAATTAGTACAGGGAAGGTACTCAAGCATGACTTACTTTTCGCTTTATTAGGCTACATCAAAGCACAATTGATCCTGATGTCTATTACCTTTATAGAATGTGCCATCGGCCTAACCATCATTGGCATCAATTATTCTGTTTTAATCGCCTTAGTGGCCAGCATTATTGATGCATTTCCAATTCTTGGTACCGGGTCAGTGTTTTTGCCTATGATCATATGGCATTTGATTGTAGGTAAATATAAGATTGCAATCTCCCTTGTTGTACTTTATGGCATCCTCATATTTGTAAGACAATTGTTAGAACCTAAAGTACTAGGAACCCAAATTGGCCTATATCCTCTGGTTACTTTGATGGCTATGTATATTGGCCTAAAACTCTTCGGAGTCATCGGTTTAATTATCGGACCCATTTCCATGATTGTGCTAATGGCCTTACAAAAGGTTGATATTCTTCCAAAATGGAAAGAATATTAGCAATAAAGGTAAAATGTTAACACTTACACCAAGTATCCAAACATTTTTGGATACTTTTTGCATTTTATTCGTAATTATTTTTGTATAATTATGCATCTTTTTTCTATTATTATTATATATTTCAAGTCAATTTCAAACAAATATTTCAATAAATTTTATTGTTCTGAAAACGTTTTACCACTTTTTTTGTTATTTACAAAATCGTAATATCTGCTATAATTATTCAATATAAATATAATAAAATGATGAGGTGATACTATGTCCAGTGAGATTTTAAGTTCAGAAAAGGGCAAGCTCGTTTACTTAATCCCTGCTTCACAGCATACTGCCCCAGAGGTTTCTTCCATTCTTAAGCAACATCCCGAAATCAAGTTTGTGTCTTTAGTAGGTGTTGATCTAGGTGGTAATGACACCGATGAAAAAATTCCTGTTGAGCTCTTCTTAGACGATGTAGACAGTTTCTTAACTTACGGCGTACAAACCGATGGCTCCAGCGTTGTCCTCCCTGAGATCGCCAGCTTAAATGATGCAAGGGTTGACATTATCCCTGATAGTACAGTGAATTGGTTTGTGGATTACAATTTTGACAACATAGATGAGGCAAGTGGCTACCCTATAGGCACTTTAAGAATCCCTTCTTTTCTTATTCACAATGGCACGACAAGAGTAGATTCTCGCTCTGTTTTAACTGGCGCCGTGAATCACTTTAAATCTCAGGTACTTTCCCTCGTCAAGGAAAATCCTTATGTTCTTGAAAATGTTGGTATTCCTTCTGCCGATGACATCGAAGAAATCATCTTAACTTCTGCCACTGAATTGGAATTTTGGGTCAAAACACCAGAAGAAAATGCAGATGTTGAAAAGCTTTCTACATCTCAAGGTCTAAAAGAACAATACTGGAAACGTACTGTGGGTCCAGTTCGTACTGCCTTAGAGAACACCCTCACCATCATGGATAACTATGGTTTAGGTGTTGAAATGGGTCATAAGGAAGTTGGCGGTGTGCAAGCAAAGGTTACAGGCAATGGACACTACAATCACATCATGGAACAATTAGAAATCGACTGGAAATATAGTACTTCTCTTCAAGCTGCTGATAACGAGCTTTTAGCCCGTGAATTGATTCAAGATACCTTCACAAGCTATGGCTTAGAGGTTACTTTCATGGCAAAGCCTATCGAGGGCGTCGCTGGAAGTGGCGAACACACCCATGTAGGTGTTGCTGCAAGATTAAAAAATGGAAAAGTGAAAAACTTATTCTCACCCGCTGATATGACTACGGATTATATAAGTCCAATCGGTTGGGGTGCCCTTATGGGTCTATTGAAGAATTACGAGGTCATCAATCCCTTCGTAAGCCCAACAAACGATGCACTAAATCGTCTAAAGCCTGGCTTTGAAGCCCCAGTTTGTATCGTTGCCTCCGTTGGTCATACAGTAGATACACCATCAAGAAACAGAACCATACTAACAGGTCTTGTTCGTGATATGGCGAACCCATTGGCAACACGTTTCGAAGTAAGATCACCAAATCCAACCTGCAACACGTATCTTGTTATTGCATCCATCTACCAAGCTATGCTGGATGGTATATCTGCTGTCATTAAGGCTGGTAAAAATTCTAAAGAATTGGAAGCTGACTTTTCTAAGGGATTGGGTGAAGAGAAATTCTATCTTGAAAAGGATAGAGCTTATCGCAGTGAGGATGATGTTTTTGAACACTATACAGAGGAAGAACGTAATGCATTCTTCGGTAGACCCCCTGCAACTGTATGGGAGAATCTTGTAAGTTTTCATAACTATCCAAACAAAAAATCTGTTTTATTACAAGGTGGCGTCTTCACAGAAAAGATTATTAACTCTTATAAAATAGCTACCCTAACCCAGTGGGCAACAGAATTAACCCAAAGATTAATTCCTGATAATATGGACTTTGTGCGAAGCTGCAAAAAGCTTCATGGTAGTGAAAATGTATCTGATCTTGATGTGGTAAATTGGGAAAAAATTAATCAGCTTCGTAACGGACTGATGAAGGATAGCCTAAGTAGAAAATCACTATTTACCCAAATTCGAGAGGCTGTAGAATCTGGGGATTACGATACCGCATCTACTCTCCAACTAGAGATGAGTCACACCATAGGTACTCTAAAGAATTTATATGCTGTATATAGAAGAAACTTAATTGAACTGGCTTAGTGTATAAATATGCGTTAAAATAAAACAATAAAAAACCTTGTCACTGCGACAAGGTTTTTATTGTACTAATGCAATACAAGGTATTTACTTTTTTCACTATCAAAGAAGAATTGCATCTCTTGCTGGAAGCCTAAATGATAGGCTACCGTCATAAGGCAGCGGGTCAGATAACTCCTGCTTAAATCCCCTTCCCTTGGTCCTTCCTTAACTTCCCAAATAATATCCAAATCTCTACCTTCTACAATTTCTTCTATAGAAAGTTGTCGTAGTTCTTCCTGATTATACTCACTGAACAGATATCGAATACCCTCTACATCTTGAGCATCTCGTAGTATTGTATTTCTTTCTCTTTCCGAAGAATGCTCCAGTACATCAATGATAAAATTCAAATCGTAGTCAATGAGTTCATATAGATTACTCATTACCATGGCAGGAATTCTTTGATCTTCCTTGCTCACCTCAATCAGCTTATCCTTTATATACTCATCATCCTGCATACACGCTTCTATGATTTTATGACTCATGTCTTGTTCATTATAGCTATCAAATTTCAAAGTTTTCTCCCCTTCCTAACATACCATTTATCTGTATTTTTTGAAGGAAGAAGAAAACTTATACCTCAAAGCAGCAAATAGTTTCATACTATCTTTTTCTATTTCTTGTGTTCTTGTCTCGCAGTTATTTTTTTAAGCTTTTTCTCCATCTGAAGCAGCAAGATACCAATTTCTTCGATTCCCATGTGCATTTCTTCAATGGATGTCATAATCTCATGGGCATAATCACCATCACCATTTTTCCCATTTTCTAATATAGTTTGGGATATATGCTCTATTCCTTTTTTGATTTCCGTAATGCCTACCGTCAATTGTTCTCGATCCTGATCGATTTCAGATGTAAAGTGATCTGCCTGGCTCAATAGCTTTACTAGCCTCTCCATCAAAAGGTTCATGATTTTTTCAATTTGCAACTGCCTTTCATCAGAAACCTTACTCTTTTCCATATTATTAAATTGATTTATCAGTTCGATAATTTCATCGATTTCCATGTAACTCTTCCCCTTAAGATGGGGTGGAATAACAACTTTAGGTTGACATGACCCCTGATCTTTATTCTCTATTTTATGACCTCCCTTAGATTTATCCTTTCCATTCTTAAAAAGGCTTACCACCTCCACTACGATAGCTTTAATATTTTTTACAACCTTACTTAAACTCGCCAGGATGAGACCTATTGTAATCAATAATCCCGTTAGACCATTTATCCATATTTCTTGGTCTATGGTCTGTTTTTTTGCTTTAAAGTCCGAAGCAACATCAGATATGATTTCCTTACAAGCTTCTAAATCCCCATCGTTTCTTATTAAACATTCTGTGAGCTTTTGTAAAGTCTCTTGCTCCAAATTTGAAACAAGATTGCTTTTGTACGTGGTTAGACCTAAAAAGATGATGAAAAAAACCATGACACCCATCCATATGGCAAGTCCTATTCTCTTATATTTCTCTCTGCCTGCTTCCATATCTTCCCTCCACCCTTGCAAGTACCTTCTTTCCAATACATCATATTGGTAGAGTGTTGGTCAGGTTCTTACATTTCGACAAAAAAATGAACTCTTTTTCAAGAGTTCATTTTTAAAGTTTATACTTTACTTTACAGGTTCAACTGTGTCAAGGTATGTAAACTTACCATCTTTCACAACTTTAATGACTGCACTCTTCACTGCATCACCATTTGCATCAAGGGTAATGATACCTGCTGCCCCCATATAATCCTTTGTTTGTGCCAAGGCATCTCTAATGGCCACTGAATCTGCAGAACCTGCTCTCTCGATGGCATCTCGGATAACTAAATAAGCATCAAACCCTAGGGCAGTAACAGAAGCTGGCTCTTTGTTATACTTTTCTCTGTATGCCTTTAAGAACTCTTCAGATTTCTTAGTGATTGGCACTTCAGAAGTAAAGAATGTTGAGAATACAGTACCTTCTACAGCTTCTTTACCGATATCAATAAATTCTGGCGTCTCCCAAGTATCTCCACCAAGAATCGGTGTTGTGATTCCTAGCTCCCTTGCTTGCTTAATCAAGATTGAAGACTCAGTAAAGTTTCCTGGTGCAAAGATTACGTCTGGATTCAGTGCCTTGATATTTGTTAACTGGGCTGTGAAATCCTGGTCACCAGTACTATAGCTAGAGCTACCTACAATAGCATTCTCATCTCCAGTGATTTTCTTAAATGCATCTGTAAAGAACTTCGCCAAACCTACTGAATAATCCGAAGATACCTCTTGAATAATAGCAGCTTTCTTTGCTCCAAGCTTATTTATAGCATAGTTCGCCATAACAGTTCCTTGGAATGGATCTATAAAGCACACTCTAAAATAATAATCATTGTTCAATGTAACCAATGGGTTTGTAGCAGAAGCAGCTACTACAGGAATCTTTGCGTTTTTCGCTGCATCTCCTGCCGCCATGGACAAGGAGCTTCCCCAGCTTCCAATGATTGCAGATACTTTATCTTTATCAATAAGTCTAGATGCCGCATTGGCAGATTCCACCTTATCAGACTTATTGTCTACGATGACTAACTCTATTTTTTTACCTAAAACTTCAGGATATAAAGCATTTGCCAGCTCTACTCCTTCTAACTCAATGGCTCCACCTGCTGCATTTGCACCTGTTAACGGTTCAAATACACCAATCTTAATCACATCTCCACCCGCTGCAGTTTCTCCACCTGTCGGTGCTGGTTTTGAACATCCAGTAAATGCAAGTACAACCACAAGCATCATCGCTATCACAAAGCTTAATTTTCTACCTGTTCTTTTCATTCTTGTTCCCCCTTTATTTTTATTGCTATAAGTAAAAAGTTTTCACTCTCCTCCTTTTGTTAATTATTTTTAACAAAATTGTTACATTTTTTTAAAAATTTATTCTATTTTGATATTGTAGCATAGTCGTCCATAGGATTGCAATATCCCAGCCCTTATATATCAATAATTTTATGTAAAAATTCATTTATATTATTATCAAAATAGCGACACAAATCAAGGTTTTTGTATTCAAATTGCGCACACATGTCCCTCAAGTGCGCAAGTATGCTGTGTTTTTCGTTATCGATATTTCCCACTGAATACCCATGAACTAAATTGCGAAAAATACTTCTTATTCAATGGATGACAAGGAGGGATGTAAGTGGACTCGATTTTTATTAGGAGCATTGTTCTTGACATAAATATTAAATCAGTTGTTACCTCCCTTATGATTTTAATTATTTCTTTCGTACTCATCAAATTTGTTATGCTTTTCACTGAAAAACTAATCCGACTCACAAATTTCAACGAACAGCGGGAAAAAACAATCAAAAGTCTCATAGACTCCGTGGCTGCTTACTTTATTTTGACCCTAGCGATCCTGAGTATTTTGAGTCAGTTTGGTCTTATTAAGAAATCCACTGTAATGACGGGTGCAGGGGTTATCACCCTAATTGCAGGACTTGGTGCCCAGAGCTTTATTAAGGACATCATCAATGGGTTCTTTATACTATTTGAGCGTCAAATGAAGGTCGGTGATTTCGTCAGTATAAATGAGCAGTTCTTTGGCACCGTGGAAGAGATCGGTTTGCGTTCCACAGCCGTTCGTGAATGGTCTATGAAAAAGGTTTATATTCCTAATGGGGAGATTAAAACGCTTAAAAACTACTATAAGGAAATGGCACGTATCATATTAGAAATCATTGTTCCCTTTGAGGAGGATCATCAAGTAGTCATAGAAGCCCTGGAAGAAGTATGTTTGTATATCAATGAACAGCACGATGATAAGATTTATAAAATTGGTTCTGTTAATTATTCAGAATTCAGCGTTCATGGTGTTATGTCCATCGATGGAAAGCATGGCGGTGCAAAGTATATTGTCACTGGCGTCGTAAACCCAGCATATCAATGGTCTGTTCGGAATCGAGCCTATGAACATATCCTTAAGATTTTTAAAGAAAAAAATATTCGTCTAGCCTATCCCAGGGTGTATTGGCAACAAGAGAAATAAAAAAGTCTTCCGAAGAAGAATTTTTGTTTGGCTCTGTTTGAGAACAGTATTGCGACATAACCGGGCGGGAAAACCCCGTCCCTACCAATGGGCACATCTTTTCGAAGGGGCAGAGTTTTCCTGCCCGCCTATCCCATTATTCAACAACACGTTAAAATCCCACCGTTTATTTTAACATTAACCTAAACAACGCTTCCTTCGTCCTAGGGACATTCTCTTCTGCCAAGTAGGGTTTGTGCTTGATGATTTCTTCATATGCCTCAATAATCCAAGGCTTTTCCAAACCAGCCCTCTCTAGAATCTCCTCATCCCTAAAAAGTTCCTGGGGAACGCCTTCTCCGATAATGCTGCCGTCCTCCATCACAAAAATATAATCTGCCCATGGATACACTTTATCCATGTCATGGGTAGAGAGCACAATGGTTTTTCCCTCTTGATTCAAGTGATCGAAGAATGACATTAACTCACTACTGGTTTTAGGATCAATAAAAGCCGTTGGCTCATCTAAAAATATCACTTCTGGGTCCATAGCCAGAATATCTGCAATAGATACCCTCTTTTTTTGACCACCACTTAAAAAATGAATTGGTTTATCTCTGAGGTGGAGTAAATCAGTTTGTGCCAAGGCTTCTTCTACCTTTTTTCTTACCTCATCCTTAGACAGACCTAAATTCATAGGCCCAAAGGAGACCTCTTGAAATACATTGGCTGAAAATAGCTGGACATTGGCATCTTGAAAGACAATTCCAATATTCTTTCGCATCTCAATAATTTCCTTTTTACTATAATTCATAGGCTTACTTTGATACCACACTTGTCCCATCTTGGGCTTGTAGACACCATTAAGATTTAAAAACAATGTAGTCTTCCCAGCACCATTGGGCCCAATGATGGCAATTTTCTTTCCCTTCTCCAAGGCTATGGACAGTTTCTTCAATGCCTGAGTGCCATCGGGATAGGTAAATTCTAGATCCTTTGTTTCTATAATATATTCCACGAAAACATCCCCTTTATTCTTTCACTATCCAACGAGACCTAGAACAATAAAAACAATTTCAATACACAAAATGGCAATGACATTTCTTCTTGACCCTTGATATTCATCTTCTAGTACATTGAGGTTCCCAGTATAACCCCTAGCCGCCAGAGCTACGAAAGTGTCCTGGGATCGGTGGAATGCCTTGATAAAAAGATTTGCTGCCAACTGCCCTAAGGAATGATAGCTATTTTTAAAAGATCGATACCCCAGCCTACATTCCTGAGAGATATACATCATTGATGCGGTTTCAAGCAAAACAAAAATAAATCTGTAGATCATGATCATGAGCTCCGTAATGATGGCAGGAATCCGTAATTTTTTGAACACCCATATGATGTCCGTCATGGGTGTTGTTAAGGCGAGAAAATACAAACATATCACCGACGCGTAGGATCGGAGGAAAAGTATCATTCCTTGGTCTAATCCTGCCCTTGTCATACCAATGATCCATGTTCCAATCTGTATGTGATAAAGAAAATTCAGTGGTTCCCTTGTGATCGTAAAAATTACACCTGCGATACCTACCATTAGAAAGATGAAGGGCAAAAGAAGGTATCCAGCATAGGCCTTCAGCGGAACTCGTCCAATACCTACCACCAAAAACGACATAAAGGCTATCACACAAAGGTGCAATAACCAAGATGTACTAAACAGGCATATCGCCAACGTGCCTACGGACAATATGAATTTCTCTAAAGGATGTACTTTTCTTAACCTGCTAATATAGGCGTGTTGATCAATGGAAATCATGTGTTTTTCACCCTGCCCGCTTCTTTCCTTTTTGATATCCGAAATAATATGCAATGACGCCCGTTCCCAAGGCGGCTTGTAGTGCAAATAATAGACTCTCCGTTTCCCCACCCGGCGGCTCCCATATGCTGTGGAACCAAGGCTCATAGTTCGGCTGAATCTCAGTAATCATTTCCTCTGCAGCACCATCTGCGCCACCAAACTCTGAGTTTTTAACGATCACTAAAGGAATAATGGTGATCATGATGACCATAAAAATCAAAATCATATTTTTTTTGGTCATGGACATTACTTCACCTCCCTAATGAGGGAAAGCTCATTCAATTCACTTTCATTGTATTTTGTCAGTAGATTGTAAATCACCACAGTCAATAAACCCTCACTAATGGCCAAAGGAACCTGGGTCACTGCAAAGATTCCAAGAAACTTTACCATTGATGCCATCATTCCCACCTCACCTGGGAAAGCCAATCCCAGCTGTACAGAGGTAACAATGTATGTAGTCAAATTACCTAAAGCCGCAGCAATAAATACGCTGACACCCTTTGATGCCCCTGACTTATTTAAGGTCCTAAAGGCCAAATAAGAAATCACCGGCCCAGCGATACCCATGGAAAACACATTGGCACCCAAGGTTGAAAGCCCACCATGGGCCAATAGAATTGCTTGGAAGAGTAATACGATCAGTGCTAAGATACTGGCAGCCCCTGGTCCGAAAAGGATGGCTCCCAAACCTACTCCTGTAGGATGAGAAGAACTTCCCGTCACAGAAGGTAACTTCATGGCTGACAGTACAAAGGCAAACGCACCGCATAGAGCCAATAGCATTTTTATATTTGGATTTTCATCCGTTATTTTCTTTATAGATTTTATCCCATACATGAGCACTGGCATCGACACAATAAACCATACGGCCGCCCACAGGGGTGGTAGAAAACCTTCCATAATATGCATCGCAAAAACTTCCTTTGGTGCCGCCAAAATAATGAAAAAAGAGAATATAGCACTTAGTAAAACAGGCAATTTCTTTTTCACTACACTTCCTCCTATTCTTCTAAAAAGTTTTCAAAAATAAAGGACCTAGCCTTAAGGCTAGGTCTCTACATGTCAATTCTATGGGTAAGATAGACACATCGATACTCCTTCCCTCCGAAGGCCATGACGCAAATATAGGCAGGTTTCCTGGCTCGCGTTTTCTCCTACTTCCTCGTCTTCCCTGTTCCCAAGTGACACCATGAGGTTTCGTATTCGCTTACAGTAGCGGGGGCTGCATCGGTTTTCCACCGAACTTCCCTATTATCCTTTTAAAAGGCACCCATATCGTGATTCCTATTCAATTTTACAATAATAATTATAGCAAATGTATGATCATTATGCTATAGACTTGCATATTTCATCATTTACGCTGCAAATTGCTATTGTTTTTCATGCTATTCATGATGTTTTTTTGATTTCCGTGTTAGAAAACCTCTATTAAATCGTAAAGTTTTTTTTCATTCTGCTTTGTAATCTGGGCCTTCTCTTCTGTATACTCCATCACTACATAGGTTTCCAAATCAGCATTTACAATTTTTCTGATCATCATTAAATTGATGATGAAGGATTGATGGGATCGAAAAAAGTGGCGGTTATCCAATTTTTTCTCAACGTTATTCAAACTATCATGAATACTATAAATACCATCCATAGTATGGAGGTCTGTTTTTCTCCCATTTTTCACAAACATAATAATACTTTTTTTAGGAATAAACACCCTTTCATTTCCATGTTTTACACATATCTTTCCATGAACAAGTATTTTAGATTTATTCTCTTCCAACACCGTCAACCCCTATATCTTTATAATATATCAAACGACCTACTATATCTATTATACTACAGATTCTGTCCTCCAGTTTCAAGTATCCAAATGTAAAAGGCTGGACAGAATTGTCCAGCCCTATATTCATCATAGCACTTCATTTATGCTCCATAATTTTCAACACGGACTAGGGGTTCTATGTCTATGTTATTCTACATTGTTGAGCAACTCCATAATTGTTTTTTCAAAAATTGTTATTTTTTCTTGTGCTTCTCCTCTCGTCATCCCTTTGGTATAAATATAAATTTTGATTTTCGGCTCTGTGCCCGATGGACGTACTGCATACCAGGACCCATCTTTAAATAAATACTTAAGCACATCTGAAGCAGGGATCTCAGCAGACATCTCCTTCTGCTCTGCTACATTAAAACTGACACCCCTTTCATAATCAATATATTGTATTAAGTCACTGGCTCCGATCATCAAAGGATAACATTTTCGATATTCTTGCATCATACGACCAATCCGCTGCTGTCCCGCTATGCCTTCTAGGGTCAATGAGATCAGCTTTTCCATATAGTAACCATGGGTACGGTAAATCTCTTCCAGAACATCCAATAAACTTTTTCCTTGGGAAGAATAATAGGCAGCAGCTTCACAGAGTAGCATAGAGGCGATTACACCATCCTTGTCTCTGACAAATGTCCCTGCCACATAGCCAATACTCTCTTCATAACCAAAAAGGAAAGGACGTACACAGGTTTTCTCCATCTCATTGACTTTCCCACAAATATTCTTAAAGCCAGTTAGGGTCTCAAAAGTCTCCACACCATAGGCTTCTGCTATGGCTTTCCCTAAATCACCTGTGACAATGGATTTTACAATATATCCGTCTCCTGTAAGCTGCCCCTTTTCCTTCAAAGAGGAAAGGATATATTCAATCAGCACAGCCCCTGTCTGGTTACCGTTTAGGGCAATATACTCTCCATTCTTACCTTTCACCATGCATGCCACACGGTCGCAATCTGGATCCGTGGCGAAAATCATCTCCGCATCTACAGATTTACCCAACTTCTCTCCGTAGGCAAAGGCCTTTATATCCTCCGGATTTGGATAACCCACGGTTGAAAAATCAGGGTCAGGATGTTCTTGCTCCGGTACTACCCATAGGTTTTTAAATCCTCTTTCCTCCAGCACCCTTCTTACAGGGATGTTTCCCGTGCCGTTCAAAGGCGTATATACCAGTTTGATTTCTTTATTGATATCCTCTCTTAGGGACAAACCCTTGACCTTTTCAATATACTCGTCATCCATGTCCTGTCCGATGATATTCAATAACCCTTGTGTTAGTGCCACCTGTTCATCCATCACCTTAATTTCAGAAAAATTTTTTATAGTTTCTATGTTTGCTTCCACCGCCTCCGCAATATCCGACAGGATTTGAGCCCCTTCCTCCCAATAGACCTTATATCCATTGTATTCCCTTGGGTTGTGGCTGGCTGTCACAACAATACCTGAAGCTGCCTGTAAACGTCTTACTGCATAGGATAGTTCCGGGGTAGGTCTGATATCCTCGAATAAGTAGGATTTGATACCATTCCCAGCCAGCACCAAGGCTGCCTCCTTTGCAAATTCCCTGGAAAAATGCCGAACATCATAGGCAATGGCCACACCCCTATTCATATAGGCCTGGCCTTTCGCAACAATAAAGTCTGCCAATCCTTGGGTTGTCTGACGGATAATGTATTTGTTCATGCGGTTGGTCCCAGCTCCAATTTTCCCTCGAAGGCCAGCTGTACCAAACTCTAAATTTCTATAAAATCGATCTTTGATTTCCTCTTCATTCCCTTTTATAGACATTAATTCTGCTCTTGTTTCTTCATCAAAATATTCATTGTTTAACCACTCTGTATATCGCTCTTTATAATCCATATCTTCGCACTCCTTGTGTGTTTTATTTGTTCAAGCATTTTGAAATCTTTCTATTCATAATGATTACGTTAAAAGTTAGACATTAGATGTCAAAAAACCTCTAAAAAGCTCCAATTTTTTCCGCCTAAGCTCTATCCCCATCCTTCCCTTCTTCCTCTTTGAAAATACCCATTTTTAATGTAATTATTCACGTATCCATAGGTAAATAGAATTCCTTAAAACGTACGATGTTTTTCTGCTAGTAGCTTTCTAATTGCCTTTTTCCTATAAATTTTATTTAGGTAATATAAAAAGAGCGTCTCCGACGCGTTAAAAAAATCCTATCGAAAACCCACTTCTTAACAACGCCTTTTAATTATCTTGATATGTCTACATTTTTCTGGTATAAAATATCTTGGTGATACTTATGGGCAATAAATCATTTAA
>CALECF010000015.1 GCA_937948705.1 uncultured Anaerosolibacter sp.
AATTCGGATTTTTTTTTGTTGAAATACCCTTAAAATATGTTCATAGGCTCTATTTCGAAGAAGCCATTGAGACCGAGGGTTTACAACCCCAGTGATGATATATTTGGCACCCCCTTCTTTCCCGTCTAAGGACATGATGCCATAGAGGCTAAATTCCGCATAATTAATGGTGCCAATTTTATAAAGCTTTTCTTGATAAGTTTCATTGATATAGATGCAGATCTCCTGCAAAGTTTTTTCAACCAATTCATGATCTTCTTCAAAAGGGACCACAACTTCTAAAATTACTCTAGCTCTTTCCTTAAAATAATTTTTTAAGGTCTTAATTTCACCGTTAGGAATATACACTTTTTTCATAGACCATTCTCGAATCGCAGTGGCTCTTAGTCCAATCTCTTCAACGATGCCTAGATACTGTTCATTAATGCTTACAAAATCCCCTACCTTCATTTGTCGTTCAAAAAGGATAAAAAAGCCATTGATAATATCCTTGATCAGATTTTGAGCACCTAATCCAGCTACGAGTGTAATGATTCCAGCACTGGTGAGTACGGTAGTTTTGCGAATCAGGCCAAACTCACTTAATATATTTAGCACTGCAAAAGTTAATATAAAATAGGAAAATAGAGAATCAATAACACTTTTAATCGTTTTTTCTCGTTGCTCATTGAATTTAGTAATTTCGATTACTTTACTGGTAAGAAACATCACAACCCGTATGAGAAAAAAAGAAATCGTCAAGATTACGAGAGATGTGGCAAAAGGTTTAATATTATCTATAAAGTTGAATCTTTGAATAATTGATAAGTCCATAGATGTCACCTCAAGTAGAAACAGTTGTCTATCCTCCATATTTTCTGCATTCTGTTAGAAGCCTATTCTAGCTATGGATTAATTTATAATGTGAAGGTATACTCTGGATAAAGCTATGCATATATTGTAGGAAGCATGTACTACTGATGAGAAAAGCAATATGAATGATTTTATATATAAAATTAATGCTTTATCGGTACATACATATTGCATTTCATCAAGCTAATGTGCTAAAATACTTTAATAGAATTAAATCTTAAGAAATTGTAACATTTTCATTAAGAATACTTCACAAATAAAGGGGGTATTGAAGACAGAAACGAGAACTGGATTTGTATATAAATATAATTTTTTGATTGAAAAAGGGGGAAAAAGTGTGAAAAAGCTAAATAAAAAAGTAACTTTAGTCATTGCATTAATGCTTGTAGCCGTATTGGCGTTTTCAGGATGTGCAAAGCCAGCGCCTCAAAGTGCAGAGCAACCAGCGCCAGCAGAGGCTGATGTAATTAAGATCGGAGTTTTCCAGCCGCTTACCGGTGCAAATGCAGCAGGTGGCGCCATTGAGTTAGAGGGTGTTAAACTAGCAAATGAACTATATCCAACTGTATTAGGTAAAAAAGTAGAATTGGTTATTGTTGATAATAAATCGGATAAGGTTGAAGCGGCCAGTGCAGCTGCCCGTTTGATTGAGAAGGAGAAAGTGTCTGCGATCATCGGTAGCTGGGGAAGTTCATTATCTATGTCAGCAGGAGATGCAGTAAAAACTGCTAAAATCCCTGCAGTAGGTGCTTCTTGTACAAATCCCTTGGTAACCTTAAATAATGATTATTATTTCAGAGTTTGTTTCATCGACCCATTCCAAGGAACGGTTATGGCGAACTATGCCATCAATAAGCTTGGTGCAAAGAAAGCTGCGATCATTCAGGAAGTATCTTCAGACTACTCTGTAGGGCTTGCAAAATTCTTTACAGACGCATTTAAAGAGCTTACAGGAGATGCAGATGCTATCGTTGGTAGTGCTAGCTACAACACACTAGATAATGATTTTACTGCCCAACTGACAAACATTAAGCAATTAAATCCAGATGTAATTTTTGCGCCAGGAAATTTTACGGAATCTGCATTATTGATCAAGCAAGCAAAACAGCTTGGAATCAATATTCCGATTCTTGGTGGCGATACTTGGGAAACACCTGAATTTATTGATATCGGTCTAGAAGCTGTAGAAGGTGCCGTATTCTCTACCTTCTTTACTTCTGAAGTACCTATCACTGAAAAATCAAAAGAGTTCTTAGATGCTTATAGAAAAAAATATAATCAAGAGCCTGCTTCTGTTACTGCCCTTGGATTTGATGCATATCTGGTTATCCTAGATGCTATTGAAAGAGCAAATTCAACAGATTCTGTGGCCATTAGAGATGCCATTGCGCAAACAACTGACTTTATGGGCGCGGCAGGGATCATAACCCTTGATGAAAATGGAGATGCAGTAAAGAGTGCTGTAATTAAAGTTGTAAAAGATGGCAAGTTTACTTACTTAGATACAGTTGAACCAGTAAAATAGTAACGAACAAAAAGCCTCTGCAAATGTGTAGAGGCTTTTTGTTCGTTAAGAATCATTTTCCTTATCCAGGAACCTTTTTATAGGTCTCTTAATATGATGTATTGAAAAATTAGACACGGGCCTATAACTGGAGGAATGAATATGAAAGTGATGAATAATAGCAATAATTCTATTCCTGTAAGGCTTTTCATTGGTTGCGTTATTTCTTTTATTATTATTCTATTGATGTTAAATAATCAGTCAGGTATGATAAGTCACTTAGAAGCGGAGACCTATTATAAGTTAAAAACCTCCATAAACGGACTACAAGAGCAGCCAGAGCTTATGGATCAAGAACTTACAAGAATCATTGAAGAATACCAAGAGAAGAAGGACGTCATAGAAAAAACAACGATCTCGAATAGTATTAAGGGTTTTTTGATTACAATTGCGATTATATTAGCTACCGTAAGCAACATTATTAATAACTTTAAATCCATTCTAAAAGAACTTTGGGGAAAGAATAAAAATGGAAGAGAAGATAAAAAAGAGGAACCGATTGGGGAAAAGGGGAGAGAATGCCTGATCCCTATGCCTGAAGAGAAGCTTTTATATATGTCAAAGGAAATTCGACAGCTTTTAGAACAAATTAATCTGTTGGAAAAAAATAAGCTTTCCTCAGAAATGCAGAAATTGGTTCAACAAACGGTCACATTATTGATTGGGCAGCTTGTACAGATTTCCACACAGACTTCAAGTTTTACAAAGCAACTATCCCATGATAGAGAGCACTTGATCTCTGGACTGGGGGAAATGAAAAAAGGAATTGAGCAGGTTACACAGGTTATAGAGAAAAAGAATGGCCATGATGCTGAATATGCCGATACAGAGATGGTTGTAGCCATGGAGCAAATAAATATTGTAATAGAAGAGGTTGGTGAACTATTGATGAATATGGAACAAAGAATTCAAAGTTTAACGCAACGTTTTGAACATCATGAGTAGATAATCTTTGAGCGCACAAAATTAAAGGTATAACTTCTTTTTCACCTTCAGAAACTAAAGATACTATGAAATGGAAGGGGAGAAAGAATTGGAATTTCATGAGATAAATGATCAAACCGTAAGTAGTACCATCGTAGAAGCCTGTAGACAAAATGACAGGAAGTTAAAGGATAAATTAATTGAAGCCAGTGACAGGGATCCACGAATTTCTGCGAAGGTAGTTGAAAGTCTATATGAGTTGGTGGACTATGACCTTAACTTCATCATTGATGTTTTGACCCACTGTTCCCAGCGGGAGCATATGTATGTATTAAAGGAGGCACAGGATCCGGAAAGCATCATAAAATTATTCGACGAGTATGGACGTAAAGAATTGGAAGAATTGGCACTGGTGGATATCGTAGAGGGTAGAGACCTAGATGTGATTTGGGAAGTGAAAGAAGGCCCACAGATAGATGCTCTTAGTAGAGCCTATTTGCAGCGATGCTTGCTAACCATTGCCTATCATTTGGGATATCATGAAGAATTGAAATCTTTCTTTGAAGAGGAAAAAAGGAAGTATTTGATGTTACATTAGATAATATCAGACAAGCATTGTGATTCATTAAAATATAAAAAGCAGCCCGTGGAAAATCCTGGGCTGCTTTTTGAATGGACTTAAAATATATTGACGAGGTCTATAAAATCTCAAATAAATTTCTTTTATATATCAAATATAAGGATTTTAGTTCACTCATTTTGCTACTCATTTCTTGCTGTAGTTTCGAAACTGTATCAAATTCTCCCGTGTCAATGCCTTCACGAATTCTTGTAAAGAGAGATTTTTGGCTTAAGCTATCCTTCATAAGATAGTTTCTTAACTGATTAATCTTCTCCCAAGTAACAACATCTAGATCCGTCACATTTTCACCACCATGAAGTTTTTTACAGGTTCTTACAAAATCCGTATTGTCAGGAATAATACGATTATATAACTCTGTGGCCCACTGAGATTGTGTCGCAGTCTTATAGGATTTGATAATTTCATCAGTAAATACACCATTTGATAAAAGA
>CALECF010000016.1 GCA_937948705.1 uncultured Anaerosolibacter sp.
CAGTAAGATTGCAGCCAACACCGTAGCAGGCATCAGCAGGGCTAAATCTGTAGCATACACTACACCGGTGGGATGATCGGTCTGTAAAATATCCTGTGGAACCTGGCCGGTGATGATAAAGCTTATAGACATCATGATCCACAACCCACCGAGAAGAAGGGCAAAAGCAAGCATATATCCACTGATCCATTTAACTGGTGTATGGGCATTAAATTTCTTCCCAATTCCTTTGACATCTATCTTTATTAAAGCAAAGATGAATGCATAGGCTGACAGTGCAAACAAGGCTACATAGATCAAGAAAAATTTATTAAAGGCGGCAGCATAAAGATAAAAAATATAATTGTAGACCATATACCAAAGGGTACCTATCCAAATCAACTGGGCCCTCTGTGAACCCCGAAAGGAAAACCATAGGCCTCCTAACATCATTGGAATTGCAACAAATAAGGTCACTAAATCATTGCCGTACCACGCTGCCCGAATCAGTTCATTGTCACGATATAGATCCCCCATGAATATTCCGCCTGCAGATGCTATTATGGCTAAAACCAGCGTGAAGATGGAAAGAATAATAGACGTTCTAAATTTAACCTTAAACATTTAATTCCCTCCCTATGCCCTATACAACAGCAACAAAACCATGCTAACAGTAGATTGACTAGAAACCACTGTTTATAGACTTTGCAAACTTACTAATCTTATCTCCTGAAATATTGGATGTGTCTTTATCCACCTTGGATACCTTCTTAACAATGAAACGGTCTATAAAACTCATCTTATCAAATATGAATTCTCCACCAAAGTGTTCACATGCAATACTATTGGTTAAAAGCTCATGTGGAAAGGAATCATACAATTGTTTTTCTGCAAGATCTCCCTCACGCATACAACATATATAGAATCCAAGCTTTTTTTCCTTTAACATATTTAAATTCTTTGAACAGAATCCACTTACTTCTTTTTGAATCTTACCCATATAGATGGATCCACCAATGACGACATGATCATATTGAGAGAAGTCTACATCCTTTGCTACTTTTAAATTAAATAACTCCACTTTTCCATTCAGCTGTTCTGACAGCATGGAAGCACATCTCTCCGTACTACCATATTTAGTGCCGTAGACGACTAATGTTTTCATTTTCAAGCCTCCCGTTATAAAAAATTTGATATCGATGTTATATTTCATCTTAGAAGTGTCTATTTAGAAGGTATTGTTACAAGGCTTTCCCTAAAGCATTTTCTATTGCCTTTAATATGATTGTACTACTCCCCGTGGCACCTGAAACAATGTCTACCTGCAAGGTCTGGGCATTAATAACACTGTTAGTAATGGCCTCCGCTTTCTTACCTTTTCCACTTTTATGTTCCACAAGTTCAATATCTACGATTTTATTGTCTTTTACCGTTACATTTACCACAGCCCCTACAAGATCACCTACATGATACTCTCCCGGGTAAACGCCATCAGCAATCTTAGACAAATCCATAGCATGAACCTCGATCTTGCTGATTTCTTGGCTAAATTTCTTTAGTTGCATTTGTAATCCTCCATAAAAAATAGCAGCTATACCCAACAGAAGGACAATCACAATGGTTAATCTTTTTTTCACTCTTTTACTCATTCTTACACCTCTTTACCTTTCATAAGAAATTCTATTTCTCTTCTAATGGAAGCAATCACAGCTTCTAGGCCCTCTGCACTTCTCCCCTGCATGAAAAAAAGTAGCTTTCCGTGTAGAGAGGACCCAATCAAATTCTGCAAAAATTCAATATCATCCTCTGCTATATATCCTTGTTTTGAACAGGCTGTGATATTTTCTCTAAGAAGCATACCTACAGAAGGCTTCATACCCTTTCTTAATAGCTCTTCTGGTGGTTTTCCCAGATCATCTACAAATATCAATTGAAACATATCTGGATATTGGTCAAAGTATCTGAAATATGCCTCTGCATAGATTATAACCTGTTCTCTAGCATCTACTGCATCGTTCTTGGAGTTCATCATGTATCTATAACAGTCCTCCAAAAAATCAAAAACACAATAGGAAAGCAGGGTATTTAAATCACTAAAATAGTTATATATGGTTGCATAAGAATACCCTGCCCGATCCCCGACATTTCTAGCGGTGACACCCTTTACCCCACTCTCCTGGATGATTTCCTTCGCTGCATCAATAAAGTATGTCATCATTCTCTGCCTTTGTATTTCTTTCTTATCCATCTGCAACATCCTTTACTTTTGCAAATTTTGAATGTGGTTAATATTATTAACAATGTTAATAATATTGTATTCTTTGAGTTTTGTCAATACTATTTTTGGCACTTTTTTCATCTTTTATAAATAAAAACTAGCTACTATGAGTTCTCATAGTAGCTAGTTTATTACGAATCTCCTAATCTATTCTAAAGTTTCATTGTAGTCAGTACATTTTGATCTCCTGTGCTGTAATTCCCAGTTAGAAGAATATCTTAGATAGGGCGGTCGGGTTTTTGATTCTTATATTTCACACTGTTCAATTTCTATAGAATAGTCTCCACAATTCATACACAGGATGATCGTTGCAATGTAGCTTTTATCCACTTTTTCTGCCTTCAATAATTTATCAAAAGAGGTGTCCTCATA
>CALECF010000017.1 GCA_937948705.1 uncultured Anaerosolibacter sp.
GCTTTCCTGTTACGGAGCTGTTAGGATCGATTTTGAATGTATCTTGTGCTTCCTTCGTCGTGAAGTATACATTTCCCATAACCTTAGCATCTACTAACTGGAAGTTCTTTACTGAAACATAAAGATCACCTTTGAAAGTACCACCTTGAATTCTAGCTTCTGGACTCTTAATCGTTAATTTTGGTGCTGTTAACATAAATCTCTCAACGACAACCTTCTTACCATCTAAAGTGATTTGATTGTAAAGAGCTATCTTACGTTGAACAATATCCTTCCCAGCAGCATCTTTTTTACCATTTGTAAACTCGCCTTCTAAAACAAGCTCTTTATCTGTAGCGATATTATTTAGGGTAGACACAATCCATCTACCGTCTTTGGCGATTCCCTTTTCAAAAGCAGCTGCATTATCTACTAAAGATGCTGATGCTACCGTATCTATTTCCGTTAATAACTGCTTTCCTGTCACGGAGCTCTTAGGATCCATTTTGAATGTATCTTGTGCTTCCTTGGTCGTGAAATAAATATTTCCGTCAACCTTAGCATCTACTAACTGGAAGTTCTTTACTGAAACATAAAGATCACCCTTGAAAGTACCGCCTTGGATTCTAGCTTCTGGGCTCTTGATCACTAATTTAGGAGCTGTTATCGTAAATCTAGCCGTTACATTCCGCTTATCATCTTGCATGTAAGGAGATATCTTACGCTGAATAGCGTCTGTACCATCGGCATTTTTCTTACCATTCTTAAACTCGCCTTCTAAAACAAGAGTTTTAGTTGATGTAATATCATTAAGAGTAGATACAATCCATCTGCCATCTTTGCTGATTCCCTTTTCAAAAGCAACTGCAGTATTTACTAAAGATGCAGTTGTTACAACATCTACTGCATGACTACCTTGTGCAACCTTTGCAGCTGAAAGGATTGAAGTAAGATATCCATGAGTATCCACTAATGTAGCACCACTCACTACATCAACCATTTTTTCAGGAGTATTTGCTACAAGTGCTGCTTCCAATGCTGCTACTGTCTTTCCAACTGCAAAAGCCTCAACAGCATTCAAGTTCTTTTCTATCGCTATTGTTGAACCACCTTTAGTCTTCATATTTTCACTATAGGCAGCTGCATTTGCTAGCTTAGATCCTAATACCAATGTTGGATCTTTGTAGTTCTTGCCAAAATCACTATCGGAATTTGGAACACCTTTATTTGTTGCTTTCGCCATAAATTGATATTCATCAATAGATGCTACAACAATTTCATTACCCGCTAATGCTACAAACGTAACACCAAAGGATTTTGTTCCATGAGGAGCAGATTCAACTCTTCCTAACTTTAAGGTATCTACTACTGCTTTATCTACCTCAATACCACCATTTTCCTTCGCTGTTTTTGCAGCAGCAACGATTGAAGAAAGATATCCATGAGTATCTGTCAATGTAGCACCACTGACTACGTCAACCATTTGCTCTTTTGTGTTTTTGGAAAGTATTCCTTCCAATTCTGCCACTGTTTTTCCTTTTGCATAGGCAATAATAGCATTCAAGTTCTTGTCGATTGCTATTGTTGCGCCGCCTTTCGTTTTCATGTTCTCACTATAGGCAGCTGCATTTGTTAGCTTAGATCCTAATACCAATGCTGGGTCCGCATAATTCTTACCGAAATCACTATCGGAATTTGGAACGCCTTTATTCGTAGCTTTTGCCATAAATTGATATTCATCAATAGAAGCAGCAACGATTTTACCGCCTGCCAATAAAACTACTGTATCTGCAAAAGATTTTGTTCCATGGGGAGCATATTGAGTTCTTCCCAATTGGATCGTCGTTTTATTTGTTGCTACAACTGGCGCTGGTCCATTTAATTTTGCCATCATTTCTGGTCCAACCATGCCATTCGGTGTAAGATCATTTTTCTTTTGATAATCTTTCACTGCGCTTAAGGTTTGCTTTCCAAAAATCCCATCTACTTTAAGCTTATATCCGATTTCATTAAGCTTTGTTTGTAGATCCTTGACAGCACTGCCCTTAGAACCTATCTTAAGAGAAAGAGCCACATTTGTTGCTGTCACAGATGGAGTTTGAACCTTTGGTGCTGCTTGTTTTGGCGCCGGTGTTGGCTTTGCTGGTGCCGGTTTTGCTGGTTCTGGCGTCCATGGTGTTGATGCTGTTGCTACAACGTCCACTCCCTTTTGCTTCACGATCACACTATCCGTAGCCAATGCCACTGAAGAGAACATGAATGAAGCACATACTGCTAATGCAATTACTTTTTTCAATGAATACACCCCCGCTTAATATGGTTTACATTTATGTTACATCTAAACTAATTCTACATAAATTTTACATTTCCTCCTAAATGTTAATTATTATTTTAACATTCATAACAATCTCATTTTATTATTAATTGTTTTATTCAATTTTATTTAACTGCTCACTATATCCTTTCCTTGTTTATAGCCCGTACTATAATAAACATACGATGCTTATCCATAAAATATACCTTATTCGGATAAATTATTTCTTAATTATATTACGCCTGCTCTCTACACAAGTATTAATCCGTCAAGGTTTTTCACTGCATTTCCTTGTGGGCTCAGTTCCATTCTTGTGGCTCCAAGATAGCCCATAAACTCTAGCATACTGTGGGTCAAAGCTTTTTTAAGGTCTTCAGATATGAACACATGAGGCTCCCACCACCAATTAAGGATTTCTAGCACCCATGTTTTCTTATGGAATTTTGGTTCAAATCTAGCAACAAATTGATCTCCAAATAGAACTGGCAGTACATAATAGCCATATTTACGTTGAAGGCTTGGTTTATACACTTCCCAAATATACTCAAATGCGAAAATTTCTTTGATCATCTTTCGATCCCATAGTAAATTATCCAAAGGCGCCACAAAGGATATCCTAAACTCTTGAATCTCTCTATTTAATACTTCATGTAACAATGACATATCCTGTTTTCTTAAATAAAGAGGATCTTCGATATCCTCCACTTTAATGGCAACAATCTCCCCTTTTTCCGCTAAACGCAACAGGGCCCCTGTCCGTTCCTTGCTCTTCATCCAATGAATGCCTAGCCAGGCATCACTGGGCCGGCCCCAAAGAAGCCCCATCGCTCCAATTCTCCGTTTCACATGCCACTCAAAGTATGCTTCGATACTAATATTGGGATCTAGCCCAGTCCGGAATTCATAGGGAATGTGCTTATGGGCGAAATCATAAAATTTCCTTGTCCCTCGTTTATGATGAATAATCAGCTCTCCCCCAAAATACATACTTTCTAAAGCAGCCCTTGCAACGCGAGTAGGAGCCCAAGCCCAATCAATGACTTCATCAAAATCTAGATCAATCGATGATAATGGTCCTTTCTCATCCAGAACTTTCCTTATCTCGTGCAATACCATCCCAGTGTCCTTGAATGTATCCCCATATCGGTCAATAGCTTCTTTACGATATCTCTCAAAATAGGGCCAGTCTTCTATACAATAGATCGCCATATTTTTATCCCATCCATCTACAAGCTTGCGTTCTATATATAAAAGCTCCTGCAAATAGGCCATTCTATAATTGTCGATACGAGACTGCAGTACCAGATGAGAATTATATCCCACCACATCTAAGGGATCATATTGGATACAGCCTACCTTACGAATATAGTCAAGGATGTTTTCTTTTCCCTGCAGCTTTTCCGGCAGAAGAAGGTTTTGGTAGGCAAGGATAAAATGCCTTGCCTGTTTCTTCGATATTCTCATAAAGAGATACCTCCTAAAGCTAATTTTGTATTTAGCACTTTCCATGATATTTTATCTTTTTTAGCTATTTTATACACATTTTACCATATCAGGACAATTCATGCACTTATGCATTTACTCTATTCACTAGAGTTACTATACTCTCATCCTTTCATTGGGATAAACGCTCCTATTCACTTTTCAGAAATAAAAACAACCCCACCCTGATGATGGTGGAGTTGTCATAAATTCGCTGCCTATTTTATTTTATTTATTCCTTCATGATAGATGGCATCAATGTGATTCATGAGATCCACCTTTGCCTTCGATCTACCACCTTGAAATTCAGATACAAGCCAAGCATCAATCAGCATCTTTGCTAACTCAGGACCTATGACCTGGGCACCCATGGTTATAATTTGGGCATCATTGCTTTTCCTGGCTCTTTCCGCTGAAAAAATATCATGGCAGGTGGCCGCCCGAATTCCTGGGACTTTGTTTGCAGTAATGGCCATCCCTAGACCTGTGCCGCATAGCAAAATCCCTCTACCATATGTACCCTCCGCAATTGCCTTGGCTACCTTATGGGCAACATCAGGATAAAGTACCTCCTCTCCCTCAAAACAACCAAAATCTGTGTACTCAATTCCCATTTTTTCCAGGTGCTTTGTAATCATTGTTTTAAGCTCATATGCATTTTGATCACATCCAATAGCGATTCCCATCTTCTCACTCCCTATACCTCAGATACATGATATGCACAGAATCCTTTACTTATCTTTAATTATGCAGAACAGCCCTCGTAATTTCTTCAAAGCCTTCTGCTTTTAAACCGAACCTTCCGATGAATAAACCATCTATATTTTCTTTCTTGGACAGTTCCATTGCGTTACCTGGACTCACAGAACCACCATAGATGATTCTAATCACATCCCCAGACTCCTTTCCAAACTCTGCTTGAAGGGTTTGTCTCAAAAAGCAATGAACGTCTTCTACATACCCAGGAGAAGCAGCTTCATCCTGCCCAATTGCCCAAATGGGTTCATAAGCAAATATAACCTTCTTTCTTTCCTCTACATCAAGTCCACTCATGGCCCACAAGATTTGTGTTTTTAGTCGCAACTTACTTAACATCCCGTCTTTTTCCTCTTTTGTCTCCCCTATACAAATTACGGGGATCATGTCATATGCTAAGGCAAGCTTTACTTTCTTGGCCACTATCTCATCGGTTTCATGAAAGATGTATCTTCTTTCAGCATGACCGACTTCTATATAACTGCAGCCTAGTTCCCTTAATATCTGAGGTGGTACCTCACCTGTAAAAGCACCTTTGTCTGCATGGGAAATATTCTGTGCTCCCCATCTAATATTACTCTCTTGAAGAATATCACTAATAGCTGGAATCAAGGGATAGGTAGGCAAAATGAAGATATCAATCCCCTTCAAGTCACCTACCCTCCTTTTAATACCTTTCGCTAATTCTTTCCCCTCCATCATCGAATGGATATGGGTTTTCCAACTGGCTCCTATTATCTTTTTTCTCATGATTTGATCTCCCCTATGGTTAAGCTTATAAGGAATAGATAGACCAACCGTCGACTTTATATCTCCAATTGGCCTCCTACCTTATTCCCTATAAATGGTTGTAGAATATCTCAAGAATTAACACTGCGGAGGCAGCACCTGGGTCAATATGCCCAATGGCTCTTTCCCCTAACCGCATGGCTCTACCCTTCTTAGCAATCAAAGGAATCGTATCTTCAGACCCTTGTCTTGCCATACTTACAAATCTTTCAAAAGCCTTTCTAGGTTCTGTACCTTCTTCTATAGACTTTGTAAATTCATCTAGACCTGGGCGGAGGGCATCCACCATGGTTTTCTCTCCTACAACTGCCTTTCCCCGCATCTCAATCGCTTCTATCCCGGCTCTAAACATATTATAAAATTCTATAAAACTTACAGAATCCTTACCACCTGCCTGTTCTGCGAACTTCATAAAGAAACTTCCATATAGAGGTCCTGCTGACCCCCCTACCTTTCCTAGCAAAGCCATGCCCATTTTCTTAAAAAGGAAAGTTAGATCCTTCTCCTGCCAGTCCCCTAGGTTCTTCATGACTTCACGAAAACCAATACTCAAATTGATACCATGGTCCCCATCTCCAATATCAGAGTCCAGTTGACTGAGATAATCCCTTTTTTCTTCTATCATCTGGGCCAAGTTCTCGATTACTTTTATAAAGTAAGTCTTATCTATCAAAAATTCTTCGTACATTTCCTGGATCTCCTCCTTTAGAACTTCCATCTATAAAGCTATTGTCTACTTAATGACACAGTAAGGTGTGTCACATGGATAATCCAACAATGATTTTAATTCATCATCTACTTTCATCATGGTAATAGACATTCCTGCCATGTCCATAGACGTGGCGTATGGGCCAACAAAAGAGCGATAGATTTTGATTCCTTTCTCTTCTAGAACTTCTGCAGCTTTTCTAAAGCAAATATGTAAATCCATCAGTGGTGTTGCTCCTAGGCTGTTCACCAGGATAGCCACTTCGTCTCCTAATTCAAAAGGAAGATCAGCAATAACATATTTCATAATCTCATCTACCACTTCATCCGCTGGCGCTAGTTTTGTTCTTTTTACACCTGGTTCGCCATGGATTCCCATTCCTACTTCCATATCTCCATCTTCCATTTCAAATATTGTCTTGCCAGTTACAGGCACAGTTGAGGAAGATAGGGCAACACCCATAGATCTAGTATTATCGTTGGCCTTAATAGCCGCTGCCTTTACTTCATCAAGATCTGCTCCCATGGCTGCCTTTGCCGCCGCTACCTTGAAAACAAAGAAATCTCCCGCTACACCCCTTCTGTCAGGAATATTTTCTGAGGAATAGACATCATCTGTAATTAGTACTGTTTCTACTCGGATACCATCGGCGGCAGCCATCTCAGCTCCCATATCAAAGTTCATGACATCCCCAGCATAGTTGCCATACATATAAAGGCAGCCTTTTCCAGCATCTACTGCTTTTACAGCATTATAGCAGGGCTCTGGTGATGGTGAAGTATTGATGTTTCCAATGACTGCAGCATCAGCAAATCCTTCTCCCACATAGCCTAAGAATAAAGGCTCATGCCCTGATCCTCCCCCAATGATAATACCAACCTTATCCTCTACCGGTGCCTTCACACTTACTACAACCCGTCCATCTTCTTCCAACAGCTTTACATGATTCGGAAAAGCCTTGCTGTATCCCTCCAGCATTTCCTCCACCACGTCGTAAGGATTGTTAACCAATCTTCTCATTTTCTTGTCCCCCTTTGATTTATTATTGAGGTGTACTTTGCATGTACTTCCGCACACCTTTATGAACATCCCTTATATATCTATTGATCTCGTCCCTTATATATGCTATAACTATCCGATTCTTTTTAATCCTCTAGTTTATCTATACCTATCCATTGAATTTCCTAAAATCCCTGCTCTCCATGGCTGTTTTTACAATATCTTCAAGATTATTCGTTATTGTAGCTTGAATTGTGGCCGCAATTACACCTTCAATCAATGGCGCATCGATCATTCGTACCTTCTTCTTTATTTCTAAGTCAAGCATGTCTAGGGCCAATTCTGTATTCATGGCTGCACTCCCCATATCCACAAATATCAGCACATTCTCTTTCAAACTCGCTTCTTCAATCGCTTCTTTTATTCTAATAGCGTTCGTCCCAATCCTACCGTCATTTTCATCAACACCACCTGCTGCTTTGATCATAACACTACCATCATTCATCTCCTCTGCAATTTCTTTAATACCCTCTGCTACCTTTTGACTATGAGATACGATTACAATTCCTACCATTCCCTTGTGCCTCCCTAGGTTCAAAATCTATCTATTTCCAAAGCAAAATGTCTTTGTGATTGTCTAAAATTATTTCCTTTGCTTTTCATCATTCTTTCTATGCCTTGTCCTCTGATAAAGATGTATTCAATACCTATAGCATTTATGCACATGCTTTCAAAATATATAAAATATTTATGTACTACATAGGTTAGACTGTATACAATCTTAAGCTTCTCTTTACCAGTCCACGTAAAAAAGACAGGTTACCTATGGAACCTGTCTTTCTAAATATGGCTATTATTTCTTAAGCCCTCATCCTATTTGTCTTTTTCGTCATCTTTGCTATCTTTTTTCTTCTGCTGTTGCTTCACTGCTTCTTTTTGGGTTTTCTCTAGGGCTTTATTTATTTTCTCCATTCTCTTCTTTTCTTGTCTTCTTAATTTTTCAGAATCATCATCTTCATCTTCATCATCATCATCATCTTCATCTTTATCATCTTGATCGTCTATTTCTTTAAACCCCTTATTGAGCTTCTTTTCTATTTTTTGTAATTCCTTTTCTAATCTCTTTTTGTTCTTCTCTGCTTCTCTTGTTATTTTCTCAACTTCAGTTATTTTTTCCTCAGCAATCTTTTCTGCTTCATCATCTTCAGTTTCCTTTGCCGTCTTCAACGCCAGTTGTGCATCTTCAAGGACTGTCTTCGCCTCTTTCAGCTGGCTATTGAGCAGGACCTGCTTGCTTTTATTTGCTTTGGCCTTTAATTCAGAAGGATGAATGCCCAAGTCCTTTGCAATCTCTCCAAACCCTTTGCCTTCACTAGCCATCAAATCTGCAATCTCATCGATAGATTTTCCACTAGCATCTGCAAGTAAGAATACCTTGGCAATTTGCCCATAACCAAATCCCTTTGTTTCTCTCAACAGTATTACTTTATCTACATCTAAATCTCTCACTACGTTTGCTACGAGGTAAGCACTATCCCTCTTCTCCGATAATCTTTCTTTTTGTTCTTCATTTATCACAGCTTCTACGGATTCGATCACTTCAGCCGAGTCCTCCAATTGAGTACTTAACGTCTCTTTTGTCGCATCATCCACTGCTTCCTTCAGTATAACTTCTGATACCATCTCAAAAGCTTCCTCTATTCTCTGTCCATATGCTTCCATTGCCTTTTGAACATATTCAACCTTATCCTCTTCTGTCATTAGCTTCGCTTCTGCCAATCTCTCTTGGGTAATTGCCAAAAGAAGTTGTGCTTTCTTTTGAATATCTACTGTCAATGAAAGCTGAATGTCTTCTACCAGTTGATCTATAGTATACAAAGCACTATCTGGCGTAATCCCTGGGGTTATAGCATTGGTCATTTCCTCTCCAAATATAGGTGTTACACTTAATAGTGCTGCCATAAGTCCAGATAAAATTATTCTCTTCATTTAATGTCCTCCCTTTAACTATCTCTTTTATGTAGTATAGAGATACGCCAAAGGCCTTTCATTTGGGACCTGTTTTCCAACTTTGTTTGATGGCAGTTTTTTCTAATACCTTTATCCTTGCAAAACGCCATACCTTTTGGGGAACTACTTGCCCTCAAAAAAATCTTTCATCCTTGTCTTTCCCATATGATGAAGCTCAATATTCTTTTGCATCGTTGAGCCGTCTTCACTATTATGGCGAGTCAATATTTTGAGTCTATTCGGGACGATTCGAATATTGAGAGGAAAGGCAGTCCCACCTTCTCCATCAAGATCCGTACCCACATCTCCATCGGTATTTACCCATAAGTCCTGTGCTTTAAAATGCATCACATTGGTATTATTGATATGCTCCCCATTGATCACTGCCAGTAATAAAGCTGCCAGCTCATATATTGGACATTTTTTAAAGACAAAAACATCTAACAATCCATCATTAATCGAAGCGGTAGGCGCGAGCTTATGAAAACCACCTGCGGACTTTCCATTCATGACTAACATGAAAAGTATTTCGCCCTCATAGTTCATGGCTTCACTATGAATTTGAATGTTAACTGGTTTTACCTTGGGCAATTCAGCGATGCCATGTAGATAATAAGCGAGTACCCCTAGATTATGTTTAAGCTCCATATTCGTCCTTTGGCTAATATCAATCAATACCCCAAGACTTGCAACATTCATAAAATACCTGTCATTTACAAGACCTACATCCGACAAGGTGTAGTTATCCTGTAGTAGGATCTCTATGATTTCTTCAATCCCATGGGGTAAGTTGAAATATTGGGCATAATCATTGGCTGTTCCAACAGGAAATATTCCTATAGGCAAATTTATATCATACTTTAGGAGTCCATTAATGACTTGATTCAGCGTACCATCTCCACCAGCAACGAGGATCTTTTTATACTCCTTTTCATTCATGCATGAAATCATTTGATCTAGGTCTTCCCTCTTATTGGTTCTATAAGGCTCAATTTGCAAACCTTTTTGCTGAAATCTATCAATAATATAGTCGAGATGATTTTTAAAAGTTCCATCTCCTGAAACAGGATTATAAATTAATTTTACTTTCATGTCCTTCCCTTCCTTCTTATATACTTCCCTACATGATTACCAGTCTCGTCCTAAGACAGTATGGGTAGCATCATTTAAGCAATTACAAATTTATAGTTCATTTGTTTTTTTAATATCAACAATAATATCTACACAGCATCCTTCTCAAACTATTCTTCTCTATATAATTCTCGCTTTTTCTTCTATTTCCTTCAACAACAAAGACAGACTATGTAGTCTGCCTTTAAATAACTTACTCGTATATGTACTCTTGACCCATATTATGTACCATTTATTTATAAATACACTTATTACCTTTTAAAAAGGACATATTGGTCCTAATGATATAAGATCATATCATGCTTTGTCCTATTACGCTAAGCTGAGTTCTCGACCCTCTAGCTTCTGTGTTATATTTTAAATTGGCTCACAACGCTTTTTAATGTAACGGTGGCGTTTGAAAGTGAATGGGCACTCTGTGCAACAACTTCCATAGAACTGGTTTGCTGTTGTACAGAAGCAACGGTTTGCTCAATGCCTGCAGAATTTTCTTCAGATACTGCAGCTACCTGCTCAACTGCAGTATTAATCTTTTCACTATTTTGAGATATTTCTTCTAGGCTGTCGGCAACCACTTTTATTTTTTCAATGATTGTAGCAGCTTTTAAGCTAATTGTATCAAATACTTCTCCAGCTGCGTTCATTTGAGAAGTACCCATCTCAATTACCTGATATCCCTTTTCAAGAGATGTTGACATCCCTTTAGAATCTTTCTGGATACCTACCACTATATCTGTAATTTCCTTTAAAGATTTTTCAACTTGTACTGCTAGCTTTCGGATTTCATCAGCAACTACCCCAAATCCTTTGCCTGCATCACCAGCTCTTGCAGCTTCAATGGCAGCATTTAACGCTAGAAGATTGGTCTGCTCGGCAATTCCCCGAATTACTTGTATAATGATAGATACCTTCTTGGAGTTTTCATCCAGGTGTTTTACTTTCATGACAGAATCTCTAATTACGTCATTAATATGATTCATATTGTCAATGGAATCGCTCATTTTTATACTGCCACTTTCAACTACATTTAAGATATCCGCTGAACATGTCTCTAGGACTTCTTTGTTGATATTTGCTTGTTGGACCAATTCAACTAGTGAATAAATAGAATGGGCGATCTCACTGGAAGCATTTGCTTGATGCTGTGCCCCGGAGGCCATCTGCTGCATTGTTGCAGCGATTTGAAGACTTCCTTCTTTGACCTCCTCTGCTATTCTTCTAAAAGCACTGCTTTCCTCATCTATGGTAAATGTCGATTGAGAAATACTTTGTATCATATTTTGCAAATTATGTACCATGTCATATATTGAAGCGGATAATTGACCAATTTCATCTTTTCCTTCATATTGATTTTTTGATACAGTAAGATCACCCTTAGAGACTTTGTTCGCTATACCTACGATTTGGTTTAAGTTTCTGCCGATGCTTCGGCTGATTAAAAGCAGGATAATCGTGCCAAGTACTGCAGCTGAAATAATAGAAATAATTAATACATAAATAGAGCTTTGAACCTTCTGATGCGCATCTACTATGGATTGGTGGCGTTGATTATCAATAGAAGCCTTAATTCTTTCAAGCAGAGACGCAGTAGGCTTTCTAAGTCCAGACAGCTTGACATATCCTAAAACTGCTTCATCACGGTTTTCTATGGCTAGGCTAGGAATTATTACATTTTTAAAGGTATCATCCATTGTTTTATTGTTCTTATGAATGATTTGTAAAACAGAACTTAATACTTCTGTATTCATAGACGGGGACACCATGTCCAGCAAATGATCAAATTCTTTTTGTGTCTGGTCATAGTCAGCTATTAGATTTTTATTATTCACACTCATATAGTCAGAAACAATGAGCTCTTTTGATTTGAAAAGAGAAGCTAGATGGGTTAATGCTACAGATCTTTCGCCGGCCGATTCTATTATTGATATGGCATTCCTAATTTCTAATAGAGACATAATCACAAAAATAGCTGCTGAAATAAATAAAAAAATTGTAATCAATAAAGCTGCACCATACTTGAAGCCAATTTTAAAATTTCTCCACCTTAACCTATTCAAATTTCATCGACCCTTTCATTGGTAAGTATAATCAAGACAATTTGAGATAGTTCTTGTTTGCTTTATGCTTGCTTCCCCCATCCAATTGTCCGTACATTCTTAATAGTAGCCGCCTTTACCGGTGGTACGGTTCGCCGTAGTTGGCTTGACTACGATTTTATCGATGGGCAAATGCGTCAAATGGAATTGTGAAACCATTATATTTCATAATCATAGATAAGTTCTAGACTTTCTTTAACGCAAAAAGGGCGTCACAGCCGCAGATCATCTAGCTTATTGTGACAGCCCTTCTTACGCAAATTATTTATTCTTTATTTAGCATTTATAATGTCTTCTAGAACCTTCTCGCCATTCTCTATATTTTTTGCATATTCACTCCAATATGGCTTAAATAGATCAAGCAAAGATTGCTTATCTTCAATTACTGTAACTGTAGTACCTTCTTCTTTAAGTTTTGCAAATGCAGCATCAACATCTTTAAAGAAATTATCAGTATGGAAGTCTTTAACTTCTACTGCAACTCTTGATAATATTTCTCTATCTTCATCCGATAAACTTTCCCACTTTTTTTCACCGATAGCTACACCTAAAGTAGATATCATATGTCTAGTATCGCAAAGATAGTTCGCAACTTCGTTGAATCCCAATTGTTCAAATAGTATTGGATCACCATCTACAGCATCAACAATATGTGATTGTAAAGCTGTAAATGCTTCGCCCCAAGGAATTGGAGTAGGTTTCATCCCTAGTAGTTTAAAAGTATCCATATACAATTTTGCCTCTGGGGATCGAATCATAATGTTTGAAAAATCTTCAATTTTATTAATTGGCTTTTTAGTTAAGAATACTCTGTTAGCATTTTGATGCCAGCTAAGAGTCCTTATTCCCTTAGATTGAATTAGCTTTTCCCCAAAACCCTTCATCGTATCACTCTTAAGTACAGCTTCTGCATGGTCAAAATCTCTTAGGATAAATGGAAGCGCTATCATACCATATTCAGGAACTATTGTACTAAGCATTGAACCATCTACAAAAGCCATGTCTAGAGTTCCAAATTCTAAGCCTTCCATATTTTCAGGAAGAGTGCCCATTTGCCCAGCAGGGAATACCTCAATTTTAATTCTACCATTAGACTCTTCTAATACTCTCTTTGCATACTCATTTGCTGTCTTATCGCCTAAAGAACCTACTGCTAAGATATGTCCAAACTTCAACACGATTTCCTTTTGTTCACTGGAAGCGTTTTCTTTTGCCACATCATTTGTTTTACTGGAGCAACCCATAAGTGTCAACCCGAATAAAGCCAAAATAACTATTAACGCAACTACCTTTTTCATTTTTATCCCCCTCAAAGTTTATTTTCATTCATTTATTATCAAATAGTTTGTATCCCTAGAGCAGTACTCTTCAACATTCATCTGCTTTATAGAATATAACTACTCTAATAATTTTGTTTGCTTAATAGATTACATTTGGAATAAACAGTACTACGTCAGGCAAGAATACCATAACACTGACGATCAGGAGTATCAAAACAATAAATGGAGTTATGTAAGCGAACGCTTTTTCTGTAGGCGTATTCTTTACACCAGCTACTATGTAGACCAACATACCTACGGGTGGTGTTAAAGCACCTAATACTAGGGTAACAACCAAGATTATCGCAAAATGTAGTGGATCATAGCCGAATTTACCTATTAAGGGTACTAAAACAGGAACAACCATAATCAATGCAGCCGTAGTATCCACAAACATTCCTAAAGCAACTAAGAATCCTATGATTATAAATAATACCATATGTGGATTTGTGGAAAGCTGCAATATCGATTCAAGTACTGTACTTGAGAAGTTCTCCCGTGCCATGATATAGCCGAAAATCGCTGCAATTGCTATGACAAACATGGCCGGCACTGTTGACAAAGTTGCTTCAAGCAAGGATCTTTTTATCTTTTCAATGGTTAAATTTTTCGTTATTAGACCATAAATAAGTCCATATACACAAGCAATTGCTCCAGATTCAGTAGCCGTGAATACGCCAGTTATGATCCCCCCCATAATGATGAGTGGCATAATCAATGCGCCAAGGGCTCCTACGAATGAATTCCAAATGACTTTTAAACTAGCTCTTTTATCAGGCACAAATCCATTTTTCTTAGCATAAAAATAGCTAATAGCCATGAATCCAATCCCTGCAGCAACTCCCGGAAATATTCCAGCCAGGAATAGCTTTCCAACAGATATATTTGTAACACTAGAATACATAATCATTATTATACTTGGAGGTATAATAGGCCCTAATGCAGCACAAGAGGCAACCAAAGAAACCGCAAATCCCTCATCATACCCGTCTTTCGTAAGGGAAGGTATCATAATCCCTCCAATAGCTGAAGCATCAGCAGCTCCAGAACCTGAAATGCCTGCCATCAACATACCTGACATTACTGTAGTTTGTGCTAAACCACCAGTAATATGTCCAACAAGGGTCTTAGAAAATTCAAGTATCCTTTGTGTTATATTCGCTTCTGTCATAATGTGACCAGCAAGCATAAAAAACGGTATTGCCATTAACGAAAAAGAATCTGTTGCTGTAAACATTTTCTGTGCCATAACTATTCCTGGGAGATCAGGGTTGCTTAAAAGTGCAAAAGTAGCAGAAACAGCCATGACATATCCTATAGGCATACCCAATATTAGCAAAATTATGAAGGATATAAATAGTACTGGTAACATTAGTTTCCTCCTTCGCTAGCAGCTTTTTGAAAATTAATTATCTTTAACTCATTCACGAGTTTTTCAATGCAGAATATAAATAATATAACTGCACATATGGGCTGTGCTATGTAAATATAGTTGATAGGAATGTCTATACCTTGGACAATCGTCTTGGTAGATCTTAAAACCAAGCTTAAACTATTAACAAAATAATATCCTGCGAAAAATGTGATTAAAATTGTATTTATGATATTTATAATAGAAACATATTTCTTATTTAAACGATTCGTTATTAGATCGAAAGCTGCATTCATATTTTTTCTAAATGCAATAGGAATACCTAGCATTACCATCCAGATAAACATGTATCTCGCTGTTTGTTCTGTCCAGGTTAAAGGTGAATTAAAAACATACCTTGCAGCAACCTGTAAAATAACTATTGAGATAAATACTGATAGTAAACCCATGAGTACTTTTTCAACAAACTTCTCGATCAAATCCATTATTTTCTTCATGTCTACCCTCCTATACGAGTACATCTAAAAATTCCTTTTTAGGTTTTTGTTGATATTCATTCTCCAATCTCCTTCCCCTTTTATTTTGAGATTTTAAACTCTTACGAATAACTGATGTTTTTACTAAGTCTTTGTTTCATGTTTACCTAGTTTGTTTCATGATTGTTTCACTTGTTTTTCAATTATATACATGATTTTATCACGATTTTGGTCTAGTTTCAATATGTTTTTTTGATTATTCTAATAATTGTCATGCATATTCTTACCATTTTGTATTTTTTTGTTTCATAATGTTTCATATGTCGATTCAGGATTAAAATATACTTTCACATATTGTACAAATAAAAGGATTTAACATACTAATTTTCACAGATTTATAAGGAACGAACAGTTAGGTCGTAACTGGAAAGAGTTTCTTAAATCTATATCGACACCATCTAGTTACAACCAACTTCACAAAGCGGCGCTTACCCTAATGTTATTGAATAACTCAAGCTGCGACACTTTCCTACTTCTATCTCCTTTACTCGCGCTTTCTCCTTAAACTCACAAGACAATGTTCCTTCTAAGTCATCTATACCACACCAAGGTTCTATGCAAATGAATTCAGCATTTTCTATCATGGATTCTCGAGTCCAAAGTCCTAATACGTCAAAGTCATCCATGTCCACCTTTACACTATAACCAATACTTTCGTTTATTAACGTTACACGATTAACCCAATCCTCAATAATCATCGGACCTGATCTGAAATCATTCTTCTTAATGTTGTAGCTCTTTGCATTATCAACAATAGTTTCTTTGGTTATTGAAAGTAAATCATTATACCTTCTACGGGTAGCTATATCTATTCTTTTATCGAAAACAAGAGTATATGCTTCAATGCTTGTATTTCTTTCAAGCTTAAAACCCGGATGTCCACCAATACTAGCATATATAGGCTTGCTATCTGTATTAATAATTTCAAACGATATAGATAAAGTAGCGTCTTTAATAGTGTGAGTAATGATCAAATCAAATTTAAAAGGATACATTTCAAGGGTTTTTTCGCTGTGGCGTAATAACATCTTTAACTCGGAATTAGATTTGCTAATACACTCAAAATAAGAATCCTTAGCAAATCCATGTACTGGCATATAGTATGAATGACCATCAACAACGATAGAGCCATTGCGCACTTTTCCTATTATAGGAAACAGTATCGGGGATTGTCTATTCCAAGCTTCCGACTTTCCTTCATATAGATAATTCCTGCGTGAACTTTTATCAAATAAATAAATAAGTTCGCAGCCATGGGCTTTTATTTTAGCAATCACATTTTCATTTTCAAGACAATAAATCATCGCAGTTTCCCTTTTTTCCTTATAGTTTATTATCAAGAAGGTTCTAAACTAACAACTAGAATTAAATTGTAGTAAAGAAACAGTTAGCGCCTTAAGAAACAATGTTTTATATGAAAGATGTATATATGGGAGGGGGAAGGGGGAGAGGCTCTCCCCCTTCAATTATTTAACACAACCTATATTTTAACCTTTACTACTGCTTTTTTCACAGTAGTTGCTGTTTTGTTAACCGATGGCATATGGCCATCATTGGGAAAGTAAATACCAAACATACCCGATTTAATACGATGATATTCAGCATCGCCTTTTAGGATCATCTTATCTTTCTCAGGATCGTATTCATCCACGGGCTGGAGGTCAAGCAGAGGCGCGTATCCAATGTATTCTTCACCATAAATTACATATTGTATGTCTATGTACTCCCTATGTGCCTCAAATTTACCTTGATCAAACGGTTTCGTGTCATACTCTTGTATTAGAACATACACATCCGTTCCCGATATTTCATATCGACCGACGTTTAGCTGTGTAAAATCAGCCGTTGTTAAATAGTTGATTGCCATGTCCAAACTTCTTGATATTCCAAGATAATTTTTTATGTTCTTAATGTCATCTATTATCATTATCGCTGTACCCTTCCAGAACCGTCACCCTTCATAAGGGTTTCAACGTCTTTAACACTTACTTGGTTAAAGTCACCTTCTATCGTATGCTTTAAACAAGAAGCAGCAACAGCAAACTCAACGATATCTTGTGGATTTTCCATTTCTAATAAGCCATAAAGTAAACCACCCACAAATGAATCACCACCACCCACTCTATCTACAAGCTGAATATCATATTTTTGAGAGAAATATGCCTGGCCACCAGTATAAAGCATCGCCGACCAACCATTTACACTTGCAGAATAGCTTTCTCTTAAAGTTGTAGCTACAGTCTTACAACCAAACTTTGCTTCAATCTCTTTAGCAACAGTCGTATAACTTTCTTTATTAATTTTTCCACCAATGATATCAGTATCTTGCGCGCTAATACCAAATATTTTTTCAGCATCTTCTTCGTTAGCAATACACACGTCAACATACTGCATAAGGCTAGTCATTACTTCTTTTGCTTTCTCATGGGCCCATAGATTCTTTCTATAGTTAAGATCACAACTCACTTTAATTCCTTTTTTCTTGCAAACCTTTAGTGCCTCTTTAGTAATCGCTATACAATTGTCAGAAAGCGCAGGCGTAATGCCTGTAACGTGAAACCATTCCGCACCATCAAGAATCTTATCCCAATCAAATTCATCGCATCCTGCCATAGAAATTGCAGAATATTTTCTATCATAAATTACCTTAGACGGTCTTTGTGATGCACCTTTTTCTACATAGTACATGCCAAGTCTTTCTCCACCAACTAATACATGTTGTGTAGTAACTCCATAGCTTTTAAGTACCCTTATAACAGATTTTCCCATATCATTATCAGGCACCTTGGTTACAAAACTGGTATCAATGCCATAGTTAGATAATGATACCGCAACATTCGCCTCTCCACCTGCGAATGTTAAATCAAAGCTATTCGCCTGGATGACCTTCTTAAATCCTGGAGGGCAAAGTCTACCCATTATTTCACCGAAACATACCACTCTACTCATATTGTCCTCCTTTATAATTGTGATACGAACTTTTTGGCAAGCTCAGTCAGCTCATCAAACCTACCTTCATCTATCATTTTTTTGTTAACCAAACTTGAGCCTACACCAACACCATCTATGCCAGTGGCCATATATTCTTTTAGATTATCCACATCTATACCTCCCACCGCAAGCATAGGAATATGGCTAATAGGCGATCTAATAGACTTAATATATTTAGGTCCAAAATTATCAACAGGGAATATCTTGACAAAACTTGCACCAGCTTTATAAGCCTCTGTTATCTCAGATGGGGTAATAACTCCGGGCATAGATACCGCCCCCAGTTCTAGTGTCTTATCTACAACTTCTTTATCAAAGTTTGGAGAAATGATATACTTAGCTCCTGCTTTTACAGCTAATTCCACTTGTTCAACAGTCATAACCGTACCTGCACCAACACATATCTTATCACCCAATTCACTCGATATCGATTGAATAGCCTCAAAAGTTTCTTGATTTCCAGTCATGCTTGACTGATTAAAAGTAACTTCAACAAGAGATATACCACCTGCATAGAGAGCTTCAGCAGTTTTTATGATTTTGTCCGAGTCAATTCCTCTAATTATTGCTATTATCTTGTTTTCCTTAATTTTATTTATTGTTTTTTCCATGTTTCACCTCTTTATTCTTAATAAATGCTCGATTAAAGTTTCTACTTTAACAAACGCTTTCAAGCGCTAACTGATCGTCAAAGAACTCCTTAATTTGATCAAAGTAATACTCAAATAACTTTTCATAGTACTCATCACTATCAAAGGTTGGCTTTCTACAGTAATCGCTTTCAATAATGCCTCTCTTCTTTAGTATTTTTTTCTCGAAGCTTATGATCATCTCCACATTTTGTCTAATGTGATTTAATATTTCAATAAGTTTAGTATGAATTCTAATCGCTTCTTCTCTATTCCCTTGTTTGTATAGGTTATATACTTTAATATATACGTCATACATAGAACAACCAGGCATTGCACCAATCGCTCCTCTGTCAAAAGCCTCAATAAATTGGTATCCTGCATTACCAATAAATATTTTAGCCTTTTCATTGGTTTCTTTTAGCATCGTGCTAACATACTTACCATTAGGCTTATTTTCGATTTTAAAATATTGAATATTCGGCACAGTATTGCTTAGGTCAATAAATACGTCTGGAGTTATAACAACACCTGTTTCTTCAGGAGCATATTGAACCATAATTGGAATATTAACAGCTTGGCCTATGGCCTTAATATGTTCATAGATTGGCTTTGCGCCAGGTTTTAAATAAAATGGCGGTAAAACCATTAGTGTATCTGCCCCTTCTGCCTCAAGATATTTTGCTCTTTCTACTGCTACTTCTGTGGCATGAGATGTTACAGATATCAACGACGGTACATTCGCTCTTTTACACTCTTCGACTAATAGTTTTACTTGTTTATTTCCCTCTTGCTCCGTTACTTTATAAAACTCACCAGCAATCCCAAAAAGTGTTAATGCATCGCATCCACCTTCGATTAAGGTTCTTACTAAATTTCTCATACTGTCATAATCCACATTTCCCTTGTCTGTAAACGGAGTTGCCACAATTGGACATATGCCTTTTAATTCAACCATTATCATTTCTCCTTTATTATTAATAAGTATATTTTTCTAAAAGTTCTTCTGTAGGCTCAACACCTAATCCAGCTGCTTCTGATAAGATAAAATATCCATCATCACATCTCATGTTACCAGTTAGAAATTCTAAATTTTTATCAAAAATTGAGTGCTGGTATTCATGGTATACACAATTCGAAAGAGTCACTGAAGCATGCAAACTTGCCGCTTGGAAAATTCCAATACCTATACTTGCATGGGGCATAACCAGTTGATTAAAGCCTAATGAAGTCCTGCAAATGTCTACAAATGCAGTGATACCCGTCCTACCCATTTCAGGTTGTATAACATTCATACACCTATTTACAAATCTGGGAATGTACTCGTAAATAGTTCTTAGTTCTTCTCCAATACCTACATTCGTTTTAACACTTTTAACAACATGAGCTTGACCCTCTATATCTTCTGGCCTTACAGGCGCTTCTGCAAGATATAAGTCATATTGATTCATTCTTTCAATCAAATTGATTGCTTCTAATGAAGTGTATCTCCAATGCATATCAACCAGTATTTTCCCTTTCTCTCCCATGGCCTCTCTTAGCGCCTTAACCTCAATTTCCGGAGCATCAACATTAAGAACAATAGGTAATTTGACAGCATCAAATCCTTTATCTTGCCATTGCTTAGCTAACTCAGCTCGTTCTTTAGTCGTAGGTACTGGAAGCCCAGACACATAAGCTTTTACCTTTTGAGTTTCTGACGACCCTAAGATTTCACAGATCTGCTTATTCAGTATTTTTCCTTTTAAATCCCATAGAGCAATATCTACTGCACTAATTGCATCTAAATAAAAACCTCCAAAAAAACCTCTTACCCTCATAGCATTATATAGGTCTTCATATATGGCAACTACGTCAATAGGACTCCTCCCTAATATTTGAGGTTCTATAATTGTCTTTACGATAGTCTCTGTAACTTCAGGTCCAATAAAGGCTACACATTCACCCCAGCCAACTTTACCACTATCCGTAGTTATCTTAACTAACAGAGACTGATCATATATACTGTATATACTCTTGTTTGCTTTGCGTACAAAATAGCCATTTGCATTTACAACCTCGTCATTTTGCAACTTACCTAAGTACGGTGTGTCTCTTGGAATTCTAACTTTATAAGTCTCAATACTTTTGATTTTATCTTTCATATAATCACCTCACTATTTAAATGTGTAACTCATTCCATTATTCAACAACATTGATTCTATATCTTCATCAATCAATCTTAAATAATTCTTTGGATTTTCTCCAAACTTTTCGAACATATCATAGTGGCACGGTATAGCCAGTGAAGGCTTAATTTTATTTGTTAATCTTGCTGCATCAACATAGTTCATATTATTGCCCACACCGTTAATACACACAATGAGCACATCTATTTTAAATTTTATAAAATCAAATATCTTATTGGTGTAGAGAGTATCACCCGTAATATAAATAGTCTTATTATCTATCTCTATACATGTTCCAACTGCATTAATATCTTCATGTTCTGCATATATTGCTTTAAAAAGTATATTATTAATTGAAACTTCGACCCCTGGATTAAATAATATAAAGCTATGATTGCCATACTTAGGTTTCAAGATTTCGTAAACACTGTTGGGGCAAAGTACAGTGATTGTTTTTGGTTGCAGAAACAGTCGTTCTAAAGTTTCTAAATTCATATGATCTTCGTGATTATGTGATATGAATAAAATATCAATGTCATAATCAAAGTATTTTTCATTGATGGGAACCAATCTTTTAAAAATATCTCCCCTTTTATCAAACAGGGAATTAGATAAATAGGGATCAATCATTATTTTTGTCCCTAGTCTGCTTTCAATCACAAGTCCCGATTGTCCTAAACTTTCAATTTTCAATAAGCCTCATCCTTTAACTATTTTAATAAAGAGCCTCTATGTTTACTTATTAGGCACTACGCGAGGTGAGTAAATATTGTCAATGCCACTAGGCAGTAATTTTCCTCCATCTATAGCCATATCAATTCCTGTAATAAAAGAAGCCTTTTCAGAAATGAGGAAGGATACAGCTTCTGCTATTTCTTCTGGTTGACCACAACGCCCTAGTGGCGTTTTGGAAATTATAAATTCTTCTCTATCAGATAATTGATTTGTAGGGTTGACTTGTATGAGTCCAGGAGCAATTGCATTAACTCTAATGCCGAAAGGTGCAAGTTCAAGAGCTGCATGTTTCGTAAATTTTAAAAGTGCTGCTTTTAAAGAACCATACACACTGGTTTCAGGAAAAATTGATTGTTGATGATGTGATGTAATATTGATAATATTTCCTCTAACTTTATTCTCTATCATGTTTTTAGCAGCCCGTTGTGTAGCGAAATAATGGCCCTTAAAGTTGGTTTGATAAATCTTATCCATCATTTCTTCTGTGGTTTCAAGCATTTTACACGTTCTCGTTATTCCTGCGTTATTTACCAAAACGTCTATTCTACCATAGGTTTCAAAAAAAACATCAAACATTCTGTTTTGCTCCTCTAAATTACCGATATCAGCTTGAATAACAATGGCCCTTCTACCCTTACCCCTAATTAACTTAGCTACTTCCTCAGCTTTTTGGACATTGGATTCGCAATTTATTCCCAAATCATATCCTTCATCTGCTAGTTTTAAAGCTATTCCCTTTCCAATTCCACTCGAAGAACCTGTAACGAGTGCTATTTTATTCATTTTTTACACCCCCAGTTCAATTGTTGCTGTGAAACATTTTTGTTTTGTTTTATTCTTGTTTCATATTTATTTCACAGGGTTTTATCTTATATTCTCCTTTTTCAAATCGGTGTATATATTCTGATAATAACATGCATACTATAAATTTACAAGCTTTTTTTGCAGCTTGTTTCTTATTGTTTCAAGTAGTGTTTCATGCTTGAACTCATATCTTTTTTGTTTTTCCAAGATACTTTTTCTCTATGTTTCTCGCCCTCATCCCCTTATTATTCACCTAGATTGAATTATGCTCTTTAATCTTGCTTGATATTAAATCATATTTTATGATATTCTATAAATAAAAAAGTTAAGGAAGTTATTATGAAAAATATACGAGATGTAGCAAAAATCGCGGGAGTATCACCAAGTACTGTATCCCGTGTACTAAACAAAAATGCAAATGTTAATATTGAGACTAGGGATCATGTCTTAGCTGTGATAGATCAATTAGGATATTCTCCGAAACAAAAGATGCAAGAAATTGCAACAAGACGTATCGGTATTATTGTTCCTAAATTCACAGCTAGTGATTTTGAACAACACCCCACAATTTACTCCATTATTACACACTTTATAGAATCTCTATCACATATGCAGTTTGAAAACTCCCTTGTCGTCTTGGATGAAAACATTGAGAATATTTCGTTTCAACAATATGATGGATTATTAATAACCGGGACAGGCCATCAAGAGGAAGATGAACTAATCTCAATACTACAGGCAAAAAACATTCCATTTGTTATTATCAATAGATTAATTTCAAATAGGAATGTAAGTTCTGTAAATATTGATGATGAACATGCTGCCTATACAGCTACAAAACACTTAATTGAATTAGGACATGAAAAAATTGCCCTAATAAATGGTAATGAGCATTTCCGCAATTCTAAACTTCGACTGAAAGGCTATAAACAAGCATTAGATAGTTACAACATCAAAGTCAATCCAGATTATATAAGACATGGACTATATGATGAGCATTCAGGATATTCATTGTGTAAGGAATTAATAGCCTTACAGGACAAACCAACGGCAATGACTTTATCTTCCGACACAATCGCCCTTGGAGCACAAAGAGCTTTAAAAGAAGCCAACTTAAACCTACCACAAGATATGTCTATGGTAGGTTTTGGAGATATCGCCCTTTCATCCCATGTACATCCTAGTCTTACAACCATTCAGATCCCAACTAAAGATATGGGTGAAGAAGCAGCAAGAATATTAGCTCACTTGATTGATAAACGTAACATTAGATGTATCCAAACATTAGTGGACACTAGATTGATTATCCGAGAATCTTGTGAATGTAGAGAATAGAAAATAACTAATGGTCTTTCCAATTGCTCTTATTAGATAAAAGAAGAAGTTTTAAATGGATGGATTAAATACTTAATGGTAGCCAACTAAAAAAATGATTTCTGTATTGAACAGAAATCATTTTTTTAGTTAATTTGATATGAGTTGGAATAAGCATCTCTTAAAGTTTGTGATTGTAATTTTACAAGAATACTACTTATTCCCTATCCATTCATAAAGCTGTTCCTTTTAGTTTTCATTAGTGTAATGAATTTTGTAATAAGACAAGTCACCTAGGGTTACACCATAGTGCCTATATTTCCTAGATGACTTATTAAATGTTTATAAGCGATTTATTTATAGCGCAAATGCTCACTTGGTAAATTGTAGTGTAATACTATTACAAATATTGCTCTTCAACTTTAGTTAATTCTTCTCCGCTGTTTTATTACTACATTACCCACATTTAGAGTATCCACAGCTTCGGCAGATCATACAGCCGCCTTCGTGTTCTACTACTGATCCACATTCTGGGCAACCTTTGTCTCCCTTGTCTATGGCAATAGATACTTCATCTCGATACTCATTGTGACACATCTCCGACATAGAACACAGGGAACAATTACTATCACAACCGTCAACCACTTCCTCCTCTATCTCTAGGGCCATATCTTGCACGTTTGGCTCAGAAGATTTCACATGCATATTGAGCACCTTCTCTAGGGTTCTACCAATAGCATCTGGACAAGACAGTACCTTAATCTCCTTATTCCCCTTCCCTCTCTGGGTTAGGGTAGAATGACATCGAATGCCCCTTAACTGCTCTATGATTGCTTCCACACTTACTCC
>CALECF010000018.1 GCA_937948705.1 uncultured Anaerosolibacter sp.
TCATGAAGAAACTCAATATTTAGTTCTACCTTAGCCGCAAAATCAAAAACAGTTTCTCCATCTATCCCAGGAGCTCCATTGTTTCTTTTTACTCTCTTAAAGGCTAGTTCTAGATTTTCTTTTCGATAGATTTTATCGATAAGGCTGTACCATTTCTTCATGATTTCCCTCCGTTGTTGCTGTATCTTCCAGTATCCTTTGCTTAGGCTATATGTTCTTCATTAGGTTTACAAGACGTCTCTAGCTCTATGGCAATCTTACCTTTTCATGCCTAATTACTTCATATCAGCGTCGTCGATATGCTTCGCATGTTATTTTATGCCAAACATTCGTACCTTCCAGCATCTCAGCCTTCTTTTAACACCTTTGCCCTTACTTAAAATTCCTTCTAATACACTTTGAAATTTCTTCTGCCCTTCCCATCTATCGTAAACTTTTGATTTAAGATAGTCATATCAACCCAGTGATATGTCACCTAAGTTTTCCCCTCCATGGGATTACTCCCTTTCATTGGCTTAGGTTTTATCAGTACTACGGCTTCATCTGCATACTGCACCCTCATTTCACCTCTTGCTTTCGCTTGTAGGTGAAACCTACAGCTTCGAGTACAGCACTTCCAAGGTTAAGTTGCTCCGCCTGCTGTTAAAACGACCATCATAACACATGTAGCTCAGCTAATTTTAGGACGTTCCCATTTACTGGAGGGTTATCCACTACATATGCCAACATTGGTTCACTTGCGTTTCGTTCCAACAACCGCCATCAGCTTCCTTCAGACCCTTTCGTCGCCGAAAACGCCCTTGCTTACAGCTTGTCTTCCCATTAGCTAGGTGACAGGTTATCTTTCAAACCATCGGCTCGGCAACATGCCTCGCAAACATTAAAAGAGAAGCTGCGATAGCTCCTCTCATACACTAAAATAATGATAACAAACAACAATTACTAGAAGAACGCGGTAGGACCCTTGACAGGGTTATAGCATCTCAAGGTTTCTAATTCTCTCCATGGTTTCCTCTCTAAGCCTATCATTATCAGCAACTGGGATATACTTCGTATGATAATACTCGAACACATCAATGATTTCCACGTCTAATTCAGAAAGAGGTTTCCTCATGCCTTCCACAGTATATCCCATGGACTCTTGGGTTTCACCTTTGCATACCCCTACAAGGATTGCCTTTTTGCCAGGTGAGAGACGGCTTTTCCAACCGAAGGTATAATCGTTTAAGCAAAATGTTCTGTCCAACAAGGCCTTCATTTGTGCAGTCATATTATAGTTGTACGACGGCGAGGCGAATACATATCCATCCGCTTTTTTCATATGCTCTATGATTTGTGATATGCCATCCTGGATCTTACAAACCCCTGATTTTATACAGTATCCACAGCCATTGCAGGTTGAAATATTCTGGCTATCCAAATAAACTTTTTCAACCACAATATTCCTCTCATTCAATCCACTGATTATATAGTCTGTTAGTAGATCCGTATTTTCACCCTTCCTAGGGCTACCGATTATTGCAATCCAATTTTTACTCATCCTATTTCCCCCTTTAATCTAAGGTAGTTTATTTGCGTATATGTCAAACTCCTCCAATAAACTCTGAGTTCTTTGAATTTAGAATGATGTACAGCGCCCCTGCTAGTTAAATATGTAGCCCTTGGCTATGGACCTTTTTGAAAATGTGTCCACCCATAGATTAAAAAAGGCAGTCAGGGCTGAGAATGCGATCTCAACCTTGACTGCTTTTTTCAGTAATTTTCTTCATGCAGTGCACCAAAGTATTGTCCTCTAGATGAAATTGAATGCACACACAACATTGTCCACGTATTTCGCAGCTGGTATCTGGGCATGGGCAAAATTTTTGATTACATATTGTCATTGGGTTCCCTCCTAGACACTACATATTGGTCAATTTATACCCATGCCTTACAACATTAAACATATGGGATGATATCTATTTCTATAGTTTAAAAGATTTAACAGTATCCTTTAAATCTTGAGCCAACTCACCTAGACTATGACTTGATGAAGCAATTTCTTCCATGGAAGCCGTCTGTTCCTCTGTTGCCGCTGAAACATTCTGAATCTGACCAGATACATTTGTACTGATTTTTTCAATCTGTCCTGCAGCAGTAACAACCTGGCTTGTATTTAATGAAATTTGTCCTATCGCATTGGTGGCTCTATCAATCTGATGATTAATTTGTTTAATCAATGAAGAAATATCCTCAAAGGTTTTTTCTGCTACTTGTACGATCTCAATTCCTTTTTTGACCTCTCCAGTGCTTGTATCCATGGCTAGGTTCGCTTCTTTAATACTCGTTTGATTCTCAAAGATCAACCCACTGATTTCATGGGCAGCCTTTTGAGACTCCTCAGCAAGCTTCCTTACCTCACCTGCAACCACTGCAAAACCTTTGCCTTGTTCTCCTGCTCTTGCGGCCTCAATGGATGCATTCAGCGCCAACAAGCTTGTCTGATCAGCAATAGCTTTAATTACATTAGTGATTTCGTTCATTTTATCGGAGCTTCCCGTAATCCCTTGTAATGATGTACCCACTTGCAGCGCACTCTGATGAATATGGTTCATCTGTAAAATAACCTTTTGCATTTCGTCCTTGCCAATATTGGATTGTTGCGCAACCTTATCGCCTAATTCATTAATCTGCTGTGTATTTTGGGAAACGCCTTCAATCTGCATTGAAATATTCTCCATGGCAGAAGCTGTATTTATGATTTCTTTAAGTTGTAATTCTGCATTTTGAGCAACTTCCTCTGCTGATGAAGCAATATGCTCTGATGCTTTGGCAGATTGTTCAGAAGTAGCTATTAACTGTTCTGATGCAGCGGCAACATGCTCAGCAGAATCGTGAATTTTCCCAGTAATCCTTCTTAAACTGTCAACAATAGATTGAAATGCAGATGCAAGTCGACCTGTTTCATCTCTTCTAGCGATATAACTATGATCAATACTGCTTCTTAAATCTAAATTCGCAATATCTTCTGCATACCTCGTTAAAGCAACAATTGGCTTTGTAATGGAGTGTCCCAAGAAGAAAGTCAATATAAGGGCAATTGCCTGGGAAATGATTAATGCCAATACAAATCCTAAGATTAATCCATTCATAGATTTTTCTATGGCTGCAACTGGTATCGCAAAACCCACGGTCCATTCTGCCGAAGGAATCACTGTACTAGAAACGTATCTATCTTCTCCATCATAATCTATAAAAGGTACTGCACGCTTACCTGAATCATTTAAAACATTTACAAGCTTACCATCCATGACCTTTGAAATGTTCATTAGACTTTCAGGTGTTGGCGCAAAGTCTTCATGTGGATGAATCATAATATTCTTATCTTGATCCAATAGAAAACCATAGCTATCTTCAAAGGGTTTTGCATCTTGAATGAGTTCAACAATTTTCTGAACTTCGATATCAGAACCTAATACACCCATAACTTGTCCATTCTGCATGATTGGCTTTGCAATGGTAATAATCATTTTACCTGTGGTAGCGTCTACATAGGGAGCTGTGTATATAAGGTTTTTGCGATCTACCGCCTCCTTATACCAGTCCCGCTCTGTACATTTATAGTCATCTGGTGCCATCCATCCATCCCCGGAAACAAACCGATTATCAGCGAAGCCTAAATAAACTGCTATAGAATACTTATTAGAATCCGTTCGGTTGGTCAAGTAATCTAAAAGAGAGCTTTCATCATACTGTCCATGAAACATGATGCTATCTCCAATTTCTTCAACTGCTTTTCCCTGGGTGAGGAGCCAGCTATTTATGGATTCTCCATATTTATCAGAGGCCATTTGAAGCTTTCCAAGGGATTCCTTGGTTATATTTTTTGATGCTAAATAATAACCCACGACACCTGAAATTGCCAGTCCTAGTATACTGATACAACATACCAGCACAATTATTTTTGTTTTAATACTTTTCATTTCTACCCCACCCTTATGATGTAAATTTTATGATCCTTGATATTTTACCATATTTTTGTCTAATTTTGTTTTATAATTGTTCTTTTTAGGGATTACTTTTGTTTCTAAATTTTTACAATAAAATAGCACATCTGTTTTCACAGTGCGCTATAATCATATTTCTATGGCTGTTCCATGGTTTCGTTCTGTTGCTTTTGAGTGGGAAGAGGTTTTGAAGTTTGCACGAGAAGTACCCCTAATAGAATAATGAGGGTTGATAAAATTACCTGAATAGAAAAAGGCTCATCTAATACCAAGCTTCCTAATAGTACAGCTACCGGTGGATTTACATAAGCATAAGTTCCTGCCTTTGATGCAGGCCATTTCTGAAGAATATAGATATAACAGCTATATGCCAAGATGGAACCAAAAAATATGAGGTATAAAATTGCACCAATGCCCTTTGCCGTTATATGAGCCCTAGCAGGTTCCCCTAAAAGTATCCCTATAGAACTAAGCACAATGCCACCCACCAGCATTTCGATCCCGATATGGGTGACAATTGACCCCGAGGCCTTAAATGTTTTCGCATATACAGAGCCTACAGACCATGAAAAAGTCCCTAATAGCAGGATGACTGTCCCTTTTAAATCTATGGCTCCTGATCCTGAATGGGTAAATACCAGCAACACAACCCCTGAAAATCCAAGTAATAGGCCAATCCATCCCTTTTTCCCAATACTTCTTCCCTCTGGGAGCAGCAACTCCAGAGTAGCCATAAACAGAGGTACGGTGGCAACCAAAAGAGATGCAACCCCTGAGTGAACCCACTGTTCTGCCCAAACAACCAATCCATTCCCTCCAACAAGCAGAAACAGTCCTACCATCGCTAATCTTTTCTTATCCTCAATAGTTTCAGGAAATGCTAACCCTTTATATCTTGCAAAACCAAGCATTAGTAGTCCCGCAATCACAAATCGAATACCTGCAAATAAAGCTGGTGGAAACTCGCTCACACCGATGCGTATGGCAAGGTATGTAGAACCCCAAACAATACATACGCACAAATATGCTAAAAGTGTTTTTCTTTCAACCCCATTCTTCCTTAGACCCATTTTGAACACCCCCTTCATTAACAATTATAACTCATTTCTATTTCTTGATAACTATTTCATGCCTATCTCTAGATATTTTCTACATATCGTAGCTTTTTCCTTTTTCAATCCTTGTAGAACCGTGATCTCTTCTGATTTCTACCTTTCCAGAATGAATATCCTATGATATTCTATATCTGACCTTATGGAAATTGGAGGACTCAAAATGAATACAATGGCACTAGAAGAGAAATGCAAAAAACTCCTAGAAAAAAATACCACATGCCTTTGGAACGAGCCTGAAGTATACTATTTTGCCCTAGGTCTAGTTCTGAAAAATGTTTTTTCTGAGTTGGGTGGTACTGACCAACATAGAAGTGAGTTTAATTACCTTACAAACCCTTACATTCCTGCGAATGTTCAAACCTTAGCCCTTCGCATTGTAATGTTCTTTAAAAAAATAAAACTTTATTCTAAGATTCAGAATGAAGATCTTACTGCCATGATCGATGTCCTATTGTCACAAGAAAAAATACTCTACCAAACCAATATAAGTCTACCTATTTGTGAAACGGCCTTTTACGCTGGCCTTCACTGTGGAAACTAATACAATTTCCTAAGAAATACCCATAAAAGAGATCTGATGGATGATATCATATAACATCTCTTCTCACAGCAGTTATTCATATACATTAAGCTCTATATCATCGATCTATATGGATTCCCTAACATTTGTAAATATACTCTTTACTTATATCCCCTGGGAAGAAATATCCACCTATATGCCTGGTTTATTAAGATCTCTCATATATTTTTTTCTCCATAACATAAACGGTAGTCTCTTTATCTTTCATTCTATAGTTTTCTTTTGAATAAACTTTCTCGAATCCAAGCCCTTGCCAAAACTTGTAGGCCTTTTCATTTTCTTGGAGTACACCTAACCTTAACCTACTTACTCCTTGCTTATAAATCCAACACTCACAGCCTTGGTAAAAATTTTTCCCTAAACCTCTCCCTTGATGTATAGGATTTATCATCATTTGCCCAATAAACCAACAATCACTATCCGGATAGCCCTTTATCATTTCGATAATTCCAATAATAGTCTCATCCTTTTTAAACAGGCCCATAATTACCTTATCTTCACTTGCTTTGCCTTGAGGCAATTCATTAAATAGTTCCTCTGCCGCATTTATAGGCGTATCTATTTCCCCATGGAGTTGATAATAGTCTATACAGCTTACACAGAATCGTTGAAGCGTTCTTATGTCTTCTCTGACTAATATAGATGCCCAAGCATTCTCCACACAAAATAACCTTCTATTCTCCATAACCATTGCTCCTATCTTTTCAATTCATTTCCCATTTATAGAAACAAATTTATAATTCGTTTGAATTTCAATAAACATTATAGCACATCGTCTAGTATTCTAAAACTATTCTTTCTTTTCATTTTAGCATTTGAATCTTCGCTTATCCTTACTCGCTTTCCCCTATTTGAAGCTGTTTTTGTCTCTACAATCAACTCAATAACCAAATAACCATCTTTGGCCCTTGGCTCTTGCCTCCTTACTCTAATTGAATTGAAACCTGAATGTTATTAACATCCCTAGGTGAATATGATATAATGATTTCAAGTTGTGTACTTGTAATTTGCTTTTCTTTATTGTACTAGGAGGGATTAACGTGTCAGAGAATAATGAACGTAAAACGAAAGATACAAAAGATACGAAAAAGAAAAAAAACAAGAAAAAATATAGTATATTAAGAATCATCCTCGTATTTATCATATTGGCTGGTTTCATCGGATCAGGTGCATTAGGTGGGCTAGTATTTGCCTTTGTTAAATCGGCTAAACCCATCGATGTGACAAAACTAGATTCTGTTCTGTCGGAGAACTCCTTCATCTTTGATAAAGAAGGTACTCTAATCGAAAAAGTGGAAAGTAATGAGCTGAGAATACCCGTTGAATATGATCAAATTCCTACCCACTTAAAAAATGCCATCATTGCCATTGAGGACAAAAACTTTGAAAAGCACAATGGTGTTAGTATCAAAGGCATATTCCGTGCTGCGTGGGAAAACCTTAAGGCTGGTGCTAAAGTTCAAGGTGCCAGCACCATCACACAACAATTAGCTAAAAATCTGTACCTTTCCAATGAGAAGGAATATAGTAGAAAAATCGTGGAAGCCTATTATGCAATGCAAATTGAAAATCAGCTGAGTAAGAACCAGATTCTTACGGCGTATTTGAACTCCTCCTATTTCGGTGCAGGTGCTAGAGGTGTGCAAGCTGCCTCCCATGCATATTTTTCCAAGGATGTTATCCAGTTAGATCTGGCTGAATCCGCGGTAATCGCAGGGATCACTAAAAATCCTTCTAAGTTTTCACCGATCAAGACATTGCGCAAAGAAGATGTAGACCCTAGTAAACATTTTGTCATTGATGACTCTGACGCTGTTTATACGATGGTCTATGATGAAAGATTTAAGGAAAGACAGAGCTTGGTCTTAAAGCTTATGAAAGATGAAAATATGATTACTGAAGAAGAGTATCAGGCAGCCTTGGCTGTAGATATTAAGAGCCGCTTAAAGCCCGGCGGACGTCAAGTATCCACAGGTATTACTTCCTATTTCGTCGATCAAGTGAAGCATGATGTCATACAATCTTTAATGAAAGAATTAGATAAGACAGAAGAAGAAGCAAAAGATATGCTCTATAATCAGGGCCTTCGTATCTATAGCACCATGGATTTGAAAATCCAGAAAGAACTGGAAAAGTCTTACGAAGACAGCAAAAACTTCCCAGAGCTCGTCGCAAAGAAGGACAAAGCTGGAAATATTTTAAGCAAGACTGGATCTATTCTACTATATAAGTATGAAAATTTAATCAACGACAATGGTCAGCTAACGATTTCAAAAGACAGCTACCACGTTGATCCAGCTGGCAACTTGATTCTCCTCAAAGGTCATCAACTAAGCTTTGACCCACTCTATGACAATGGTGAAGTGAAAGGAGTTCAAGCAAATGTAAAGGATGCATACAAGATGAGCACAGGAAAAGAATACCTTATGTACAAGGGTGCTTCCATAAATATACCTCATCAGTATAAATCCTTCGATGACAAAAAGAATCTAATTATTGATAAAGAATTCTTAGACAGCAATCCAAATTTCTTTGGAAAAGGTACAAACGGCACATTACTTGTGGATAAAGATCATTATTATGTAAGTGATCAAGGAATTGCTCAACCCCAATCGGCCATGGTAATCATGGATTATCGTTCAGGGGAAATAAAGGCACTGGTGGGCGGTCGCGACATCAAGGGTAGAAAATTGTATAACCGTGCCATTAATCCTAGACAACCAGGTTCTGCCATTAAACCTTTGTCTGTCTATACACCAGCCCTTGACAATGGTTGGACTGCGGCAGATGTGGTAGATGATGCCCCTAATTATGATCATAACGGTAATCTTTGGCCTAAGAACTCTTATAAAGGATTTCACGGTCTTTCTACTTTAAGAGAAGGCCTCCAATGGTCTATTAATGTCCTAGCAGTAAAGATTACTGAGCAAATCGGTGTGAATACCTCTATCGACTATCTGAAAAAGTTTGGCATTACCACCGTAGATGAGAAGGGAGGCACCAGTGACTTGAATTTAGCTGCCATGTCCCTGGGCGGTATGACCAATGGTATTTCACCGTTAGAAATCACTGCGGCCTATGGTGCACTGGCTAACAATGGTGTCTATATTAGTCCTAAATCCTTTATAAAAATAACGGATCGCGATGGCAATGTGATTTTAGAACATACAAGCTTTAGAAACCTTGTGGTAAAGCCTGAAGTTGCCTTTATTGTTACAGATATGCTCACAAGCGTAGTAAGTAGTGGTACAGGACATAGAGCCAAGCTGGACAATGGGAATGTAAGTATCCCAGTGGCCGGTAAGACTGGTACTACTTCAGATAACTATGATGCATGGTTTGTTGGGTACACACCTTACTATGTAGGTGGTGTATGGATTGGAAACGATGTACAGATGCAATTGTCCAGCGGAAGTACAGTTAGTGCTCAACTTTGGAAAACAGTGATGTCCAAAGTTCATGCGGGCCTTCCACCTAGAAGCTTTCAACGACCAGAAAATGTAGTTTCTGCTCAAATTGACACTAAATCAGGTAAGCTTCCAACGGAGTTAAGCTATCGCGACCCTAGGAATACGGTTCGCTCAGAATACTTTGTAAAAGGAACTGTTCCTGGGGAATATGACGATGTCCATGTAGAACTTGAGGTAGATATCAGTACCAATAAACTGGCTACTCCTTATTGTCCTCCTACATTGATTGAAAAGCGTGTTTTTGTTCGACGGAAAATCCCAGTCAATACGTCCGCCAGCATTCCAGATGACTATGGATATGAAGTACCCGGTGAATGTGACGTACACTATCCTGGTAACGGTGGTATTATTACCGATCCTCTCTCTCCACTACCTGAAATACCTATTAATTCGGGAGGAAATAATAATGGTATGACTGAGGACCCGCAGCCTCAGATCATCGATAGTAATTCTAACTAAGAATCATCATAAAAAGGCTTACTACTCTAACGGAGTAGTAAGCCTTTTTATGAATCCTCTTGATCTTTTTTATTTCCTTCTCTATTGTCACTATCTCTATGGTGGCGAATTAGTTTTTCCATTGCTTTGGTAAGAATGGGTGCCCCAATTTCACAATCATCTTTTCCAGCCATCTTTCCAATATCTCCAATACCGATAATCAAAGGCACCTGACATTTTTCTATGATATCTACAGTATCACCATATAGTACCTTTCCCCTTTTAGGATAACCATCCTTGTCTACAGCACCCTTAACAAACTTTCCATCTCGAGTAATGGAAAAGTCTACTTCTATCCCTCTTACCCCTTGGGTATTTGAGGCTACTGCAATTACTCCTATAATATCAATATCAGGATGATTGGCTACTTCATATAGGGCCCACTCTCCTTCTCCTGTCCTTGAAGACCCCTTATCATCCACCATTACGACTACGGGATCGTGTTTGGCTGTCTTAATCAAGTCAACAATCTCAATACCAGTTACAGGCGTAGGGTTTCCTCCTGAACGAGATATACATCTTCCTCCGATATTGGTTACTGCTTTTTCTACTGCCCTTTGGGCTACAGAATCGCCATCTGTAACCAAGATTACTCTCCTTTGCTTCGTCATCTGTCAATTCCTCTCTGTCATTTAGTTTTTTGTCTTCGGTGTGAACAATACTGACATTAGGTATCCGAAAAAGATAGCAGCAGACACACCTCCTGCAGTTGCAGACACACCTCCAGTAAATGCTCCTAAAATACCCTTTTCTTTAGTAGCCTTTATCGCACCTTTTGCCAAGGCATATCCAAAACCAGGTAATGGTACTGTGGCACCTGCACCACCGAAGTCCACGATGGGCTCATATACTCCCAATGCTGTTAGTATCACGCCTGAAGTCACAAATAGCACCAGCACATGGGCAGGAGTCAGCTTCGTACCATCCATCAAGAGCTGTCCGATCACACAAATAGCACCACCTACAATGAACGCTCGAATATAATCCATATGAATCCTCCTTACTCTAGATATTATTTGTAATCGTTACAGCATGGGCAATCCCTGGTATAGACAGTCCTTGTTGGGCACTGGTAGTAGAGAGCAAGGCTCCTGTAGATATCAGTAAAATGCGATTCAACTTCTTCTCTGCCATCAAGCGGTAGAGATATCCGCAAAATACCGATGCAGAGCATCCACAGCCACTGCCCCCAGCATGGGTATCCTGAGCTTTATTATCAAATATCATTAACCCACAATCATTGTATACCTTTGCGATGTTATAGCCTTGGTCATAGACCATTTCCTGAGCAATTTCTTTCCCAATGGCACCCAAATCTCCAGTTACTATCAAATCATAACTTTCTGGAGTAAACCCTGTATCTTGAAAATGGGCTACTATCGTATCTGTCGCTGCAGGTGCCATGGCTGCCCCCATGTTATTCGCATCCTTAATGCCTAAATCTATTACTTTTCCCGTCGTTACATGGGTAATTTTTGGTCCTTGTCCCTGGGAAGCTAATACAGCTGCGCCAGATCCAGTAACTGTCCATTGGGCTGACAAAGGTCTTTGATTTCCTAGTTCCAGCGGAAATCTAAACTGTCTTTCTGCAGCACTAAAATGACTGGATGTCACAGCTACTAGATGTTTACCATAGCCTCCATCAATCAGCATGGAACCCAAACTTAATGATTCAGTCATTGTGGAGCAGGCACCATATAATCCAAAAAAAGGTATCCCTAGATCTCTTGCTGCAAAGGTAGCAGACATGAGCTGATTTAGCAGGTCTCCTGAAAGCATATATTCCATATCAGTAATATTCTTATCTGATTTTTGAATCGCCAATTTCACTGTCTCACGAAGCATCTTGCTCTCCGCTAACTCCCAACTATTCTCTCCGTACGTATCATCGGATAAAATTGTATCAAAATAGCTGTGTAGTGGTCCTTGGCCTTCCTTTGGGCCAACCGTGGAGGCTGTTCCAATTATTACAGGAGGATGATCAAATTTTACCGTTTGTTTCCCAAGTTTTTTAGATGCCAATTTGTATTCCCCTCCTTATCGTAAAAAATAATATAGCAATCCCACAATAACAGATGATCCAAAACCATAAACAAGGACAGGTCCAGCCAATACGAACATTTTAGCTGCTACACCAAAGATATACCCCTCCCTCTTAAATTCCATTGCAGGAGAAACAATTGAATTTGCAAAACCAGTGATTGGTACAATAGACCCTGCGCCTGCACGCTTTCCTAACTTATCATAAACACCTAAGCCTGTAAAAAACGCTCCTAAAAATACTAGAATCATTGCCACTGCATTTGCAACATCTTCTTTATTCAGTCCCATATCTTTAAATATATTTCCCAAAAACTGTCCAAAAACGCTGATTAATCCACCTACCACAAATGCCCAAGCACAATTCTTTACATAGTTCGGCTTAGGTATTTTCTGCTTCACGTATTCATTATATTCTTGTTGCTTATTAATACTTTGAAGCTTCTTATTCTGCATCCTCGCACCTCTTTTCAAGTCTACTGCGATGGCTATCTCATTTGATCAATAGAGGGTTTCCAGTTACTATCTAAACTATCTCTACTAATTTGTACTGATTCAAATTCATGTCGTTTCTTTGCATCTTTCACATCATTCCATGGCAATGCTACTTTATTGATGATATCTTGATAACTCTTATCCATCATTTTTCACCCCTATTTATTAATCAATAACCAATAGATCAATGAGCCTATTACCTTTCCAGTCACCAGCGCCCCAAGAACATATCCTATGTAATCATAAAGGTGCAATCGATTGATGATTACTGGTATTACATTGGTTACTTCTGTTAATGCTGATGCCAATAACCCTACAAAAACACCCATCAGAAGCCCTATTACCGCCAATAATGGTTTTCCAAAATTTAAAGTTATATTGGAAAACCATGCCAAAGCTATGACTGTTCCTGATACAATCATAACCGTCTCATAGAATCGAATATAGTTCTCTGTTTCTGTCAACTGGGCCAATCTAGGTACAATATCTAATAACGTAATAAAAGCAACCACAGCACTTCCAACAATAATACCTTCTGCAAATCCGACAAAGGCAGCTACAAGCTTAAGCATCATAATCATCTCCAGCCTATTATTCACTTTCCTCAGTATTCTTCTCATTGTCTAGAAGATATTCATCCATATTCTGCTTATATAAATACATTTCTACTTCCATAGGACTGGGTTCATTGCTATGCTTAGGATATACATGATTAAAAAACAGAGCCATTCCCAACCCAATACCCAATGAGTAGGGTATTTGGAGAATTAATGGCCGATTCTCATCGTTACCCGTAATTAACTTATATAGAACCTTATGGGCTTCACCCATATTTACATCTGCATGGAAATTCATGATAGCCAGTCCTGTCCCCGCGAATAGTACAGCAGCAACCATTCCTAGCTTTAAGTATGTCGTCACTTTCTTGTTTTTGGGGGAACTCTCCTCTATTTTCACCAATAATTCTGATTCTCCAACAGGAATAATAGACAAAGTAGGATGAGCTTCCTTCATCTTTTCAATGACTGTTAGTATTGAAATTACAATATATTTCTTTTTCATATCTTCTTTGCACAATACTTCGAGATTTAATAGTTTTTCTTTAAGGGATTTGTCTGCTAGGATGATTGCCACATCCTTAATCTTCAAGTTGGCGGGATTTATAGCAACCTGATTATCCTTTAATTGAATATAGACCTCCCTCTGTGAGTTCACTCTATCACAACCTTTGCTTTGAAGTGTTCTCTTGGATGTATATCAACTTTGCCCTCGAAAATTTATTCGTATTAGACTTATTATTTAGAATAATTACGGTTGCAAAAGAAATAATGATTAAAAACGTTATGATCCACAGGAATTTTCGATATTTAATCTCCATGATCAACACTCCATTCTATCTATAAACATAGTATTCACCATAATCTATAGGATAATTCTTTCATTTTTTAGGCTTGTTTTAATAAAAAAAAAGGCATAATCACTATGCCTTTATCAATAATTCTTTTAATTGTTGTAACACTTTTTTTTCAATTCTTGAAACCTGAACTTGGGATATTCCGACAACCTCGGCAATCTCCGTTTGAGTCTTGTCCTTAAAATACCGCAATACAATGATTTGTCTTTCCCTTGGTTTTAGCTTAGACAACACTTCCTGCAGCGCCAATCGATCTACGACCTCACTGTCATCTTCTGTGCTGGTTTCGCTGATTTTATCTATTAAATGCACGGGTGATCCGTCATCTTGATGTATGACATCGTATAGATAATCTGGCTGGATATTGGAATCTAAGGCCATGACGATGTCTTCCTTTGAAATCTCAGTTTCATCAGACAGTTCTTGCATCGTCGGCTCTCGGCCTAACCTCTGAAATAAGATTTCCTTTGCATTCTTTATCTTCCCTGCAGCTTGCTTTAGAGATCTGCTTACCTTAATGATCCCATCATCCCTTAAGAACCTTTTGATCTCTCCTATAATCATGGGTACTGCATAGGTTGAGAACCTTACCTCATAACTTATATCAAATTTCTCTATAGCTTTTACCAGACCTATGCAACCTAGTTGAAATAGATCATCTCGTTCATAGCCTCGATTGGTAAATCTTTTCAAAACACTTCTAACCAAACCAAGATTATGATTTACGAGAATGCTTTGGGCTACTTTATCCCCCGACTGTGCCCTTTGGATCAGTATGATAGTCTCCTCATGACCTAATATTTCATTATTGTCTTCTGAGAATGCGGTCATAGTCATATAATCTACCCCTTATTTCTAACGACTTTCGAAACGTTTAACCATTCTTATTTTTGTTCCCACATCCTTTAATGACTGAATTTCTACTTCGTCCATAAAGGTTTCCATGACTGTGAATCCCATACCTGATCTCTCCATGTCGGGCTTTGAAGTATATAAAGGCTGCCTTGCCTCTTCTACATCATCTATTCCTTTTCCATGATCGATAATAATGATTTCAATTTCATTTCCTTGAATAGAACACTCAATGATGACATTACCTATCTTATCTTCATACCCATGAATGATGGCATTGGTAACAGCCTCAGAAACAGCAGTCTTTACATCTGCCAACTCTTCAATAGTAGGATCCAATTGAGAAGCAAATGAAGCCACAACAACCCTTGCAAAAGCTTCATTTTGAGATTTGCTTAAAAATTCTAATCTCATATGATTCTGTATGGACAAACGACTCACCCCTTTATAAGCTATCTACAGCTTGCTTTTTGCTTTCGAATTTTTTCACAATATTAAACAGTCCTGACATTTTAAATATTCTCTCTACCCGGCTATTGATATTTACTACGGCTACTTCGCCCCCCATTTTACTCACTTTTTTGTATCTTCCGATGACAACGCCAATACCCGAGCTATCCATGAAATTCATTCCTGATAAGTCAAAAATGATATTTTTCACACCATATTGATCTATTTCCCTGTCAATCTCATCTCGAATCTCTTCTGATGAATGATGATCCAGCTCTCCATCCAGCTTAATAATTAGGTTCTTATTGATGTTTTCAAAGCTAAGACGCAATTCAACCCCTCCTTTACCTCACCTTATGTATCTTTTTTTAGCACCTATTACTTATTCTTTAATGCAATGCTTTTTCCTTCGATGAAAAATGGCTAGTTTTGTAACTTGCACTGACTTTTTTTATCATAAAATGCAAGATTAAGGCGAATCACCAAACCCAGCTATCTATTATGCCCTAAGATGCGAGGATTATTCATATCTTTCAAAAAAAATGCTAAAATAAATAAAAAAAAAGAGACACATTGTCTCTCTGATCTTAATCTTTTTTGACTCCTAAGATACCGCTTAGCAGCATATGAACGATACTTAATACAATAGAAGCCAATATCGCCGTCAACAATCCATTAATCATAAACCCACCGACAAAGCCTGCTGTCATTTTTAAAACAATACCATTGATGACCAATGTGAATAATCCCAGGGTCAAAATATTGATTGGTAATGTAAATAAAATGATGATTGGCTTAACAATCATATTGGCAATTCCTAAAATTACTGCAGCCAGCATAGCTGCTGCAAAACCTGCAATGTAGATGTCTTCAAAAAGAGCAGCAGTAATATATATGGATACAGCACTGGCTACCCATCTCAACAAGAATTTTGTCATGCTAAATTCCCCCTTTAGGCCATTTATATGATAGCTATGCTTCAGCTGATATCCTTATTACTTCGATATCTGCAATAGCTTTTTCAATTAAACCTTCTACATCCAGTTTATTCTCAGACCCTTTAATTCTTTCCACTTTTGGCTTTATTACAGGTCTTTTAGGTAAAAATACTGTACAACAGTCCTCATAGGGCAGTATAGATGTTTCAAAAGTACCGATTTTCTTTGCGATATCTACAATATCTACCTTATCCATGGCAATCAAAGGACGGAATACTGGTAGGGTAACCGCTTCGTTGGTTACTGTTAAACCTTCTATCGTCTGACTAGCCACCTGACCTATACTTTCACCAGTAATTAAAGCATCACAACCGTTGTTTTTAGCAATTTGCTCAGCAATTTTCATCATAAATCTTCTAGAGAGAATTGTCATTTCCTCTTCTGGACATTTTTCATTAATTTCCTTTTGAATAGGTAATAGGTTTACAGAATGAAGACGAATGGTACCACAGTAGATAGCAAGAATTCTAGCTAAATCCATCACTTTCTCTTTTGCACGATCGCTGGTGAAAGGATAGCTATGATAGTGTATTGCTTCTATTTCTACACCCCGCTTGGCCATCATCCATCCTGCCACAGGACTATCAATACCACCTGAGAGAAGAAGCATCCCCTTACCATTTGTACCCAATGGTAGACCTCCAAAACCGGGAATTTTCTCTGAATATATATATGCTTTGTCCCGCACATCAATATGGACAAATAGCTCCGGTTTATGAACATCTACCTTTAGCCCCTCTACACCCTGTAATATATAGCCTCCAACCTCTCTACATATCTCAGGAGAATTGAGTGGAAAGCTCTTATCCCCTCTACGACTTTCTACTTTAAAGGTTTTAAACTGACCTTCTTCAACCCTCTCTAATGCATGCTTAAGGGCTGTTTCCTTAATAATCTCAAGATCAGCCTCCACTTTCCAAGCAGGACTAACAGATACAATACCGAACACTTTTACAACCCGGGCGATCATTTCTTCCTCATCCTGTCCATCCAATTCCACAAAAATCAATCCATTGGATTTATGTACCCTTGCATTCCCTAAGTCCTTAATATTTGCTTGTATATGTTTTACAAGCTTTTGTTCAAAATAAGACTTATTCAACCCTTTTAGCGCAATCTCACCGTATCTTACTATCAGTGCCCTTTTCATACAATCACCTCATCATAATCTTTCTTAATTCTTCAACATGTCTTTTAAGTCCTTCAATGGCATAATCAACCTCATCCATGGTATTATTGTAGGAGAAGCTAAATCGTATGGCCCCTTCGATCTCATCATTTTTCAATTTCATTGCTTTAAGTACATGGCTCTGGCTATTTTTTTTAGATGAACAGGCAGAACCTGTTGAAACATATATCCCATCCTGTTCCAAGCTGTGGAGCAAAACCTCTCCCCGAATTCCCATAAAGCTTACATTTAAAATATGTGGGGCCCCTTCATTTCCTTCCAAACCATTTACCTTTATATTTGGAATTTCATTCTTTATCTGTCCAATAAACCTATTTTTCAATCCTATCAAATGTTCTTGATTCGTGCTCATATCTTCCCATATTTTCTCTGCAGCAACGCCTAGACCTAGAATACCTGGCACATTCTCTGTCCCTGAGCGAATGCCAGTTTCTTGGCTTCCTCCCAAGAAAAGGGGGGATATTTTCATTCCCTTTCTCACGAACATGGCACCAATTCCTTTAGGCCCATGGATCTTATGTCCACTAATAGATAGCAAATCAATTCCAAGCCTACCCAAATTAAGCTTTAATTTCCCGAAGGACTGAATGGCATCTACATGGAAGATCGGTCTTGATTCTAAACGTTGTAAAATCTTACCAACCTCTTCTATAGGCTGAATGGTGCCTACTTCATTATTCACATGCATGAGACTAATCATCAGCGTGTTTTCTGTTATCGCTTCATGGAGTTGTTTTAAGTCTATTTTTCCCCATTCATCCACATCTATATATATTACTTCAAACCCTCTTGCCTCTAAGCTTTTAAATACATTCAGAACAGAAGGGTGTTCTATTCTGCTGGTAATGATCCTATTTCCCTTCCTCTTATTTCCTTCAATTACACCAAGAATAGCTATATTGTTGGCCTCTGTTCCACCTGAGGTAAATATAATTTCTTCATCCTTTACGCCTAAAGCCCTTGCAACTTGCTTTCTGGCCGTTTTGATCAACTTTTCAACCTCTACTCCTTTTCGGTGCAATGAGGAGGGATTCCCATAATACTCTCGTAACGCTTTTACCATGATTTCAATAACTTCCTCTGAAGATTTCGTTGTCGCACTATTATCCAAATATGCTTCCACAGTAAATCTCTCCCATATAACAAATTTCCCTATGCCTTTCCATATTGTATCTGAATCTAAACCCTTTGTAAAGCTGTTCGTCATCAGATAATCTTATTATTACCTATTAAACCTTTCCATAACAAAAAAACAATGCACCTTATAAAGTACATTGTTTTGCTGTTTAATATCCTAGTTCTTCTCCAATGATAATTACTTCCATCTCTTCAATGCATCCTGGTTTTTTATGAATAATAGTGGTAACATTACAAATACGCTCTGGAGAATCACAGTCTCTACATTCATTCGTCACAACGCAAGGCGTCTTTCGATTTAATCTTTTAGCATTAGGAGGCGAAGCATCTTTTCTTAGACGATCCATTGCTTCAATGGAATCATTGCATATCTTATTCATACTGCCTATAATCATTACCTTTCGAGGTCCATAAATCATGGCGGAAACACGATTTCCATTTCCATCGACATTTACAACTTCACCTTGAAGGGTGATGGCGTTTGCGCTGGTTAAATAGACATCCGCGCGATTGGCTCTATCAATGGCCACTTTTCTTTCCTCTGGTGTGCTCACAAGCCAGTGCCAGTGTACGTGGTTGCCTGCATCTATGATGGATTCATGGAGCTTCATCTCCATAATAGTCATGGACCCACCAATACCTACATCCTTGCCTTTTCCAATCGTTTCTATTATGTACTTCTTTGCCTCAGTCGTCGTATCAAAATAACTTGCACTCATCCCATTGCGTTGCAAATTTCCCATCAATTGTTCAAATTTCTCTCTCATATTCCCCATCCCCCTATTAACATGCTCAACTAAAATATAATACAATTGTCACACAAAATCAAGGGTGAATCACCGCTTTTCCCTCTTTTTTCCTAACCCACGCCTTCCTACATGACTGGAATACATTTTTTTTTATTTTTTTTCTAAAACGCATTGCTAATTTTGTCGGATTTTGTTATAATTTGTTTAGTGGTTATCCCCCTGGTAACCTCGATAATATAATTTCTATTCCCAATACCCCTTTTGAACGTAAAACGATGAAAGCACTGGTCCCCGAGGACTGGTGCTTTTATCATTATCTCCCTAGAACCTATAGAATTCGATCATAAACACTGTTTCATGATTATTGCTGGACACTTCGATTTTTCCGCCATTCTCCTCAATGTATTTTTTACAAATACTTAGGCCTAATCCCTGGCCTTTATCGCTCTTTGTTGTAAAACCTGTCAAAAAAATCTTATCCAGGTTCTCCTGAGCAATAGGAGTCCCTGTATTTTTTATATAAAAAAGATATTTGAACTTTGTTTCCCGGAGTTCTACTATGATTCTCCGTTGATCGATACTGGCTTCCATACATGCATCGATGGCGTTGTCTATAATATTTCCCAAAATACTGATAAGCTTCCACGATTCAATCTTTAAATCTCTTAAATTAGCTTCGTTGATCATCTCAATGGTTATTTTCTTTATTTTTGCTACACTAAACTTGGATTGGAGCAATGCATCTACTTCCAATAATCCTGTGTTCACCTTGATGTTAGCATCGTAAACCTCCTGATAGATTCTTTCCACATAGTTCTTTAGTGCTTTTGATTCTCCATTTTCAGCCAAATGATGAATCACATGGAGATGATTTAAAAAGTCATGTCTCTGGCTCCTCTGTAAATTGTCTAATGCATATATGTTTTTTAGATTAACTTGTTGAATCTCATATTCCTTCTCAATCTTAAACACTTCAAATATTCTTCTATTCATATAGATCCCAAGGATACTCAAAAGGATAATTAAGCCACCTAATGCGATATTTAACTGGTACTCCACCACTGGCGTAAACTTCTCTTTATCAATAATAAAATTATAATAAATAAAAATACCTAACAGAAGGAGCTGAGCAACATCATAGGCAATAACAGCAATTAAATTTTTATTTCTCATTCTTTCACCTTTTACTCATATTTTCTGCACGTTCCACCATCTCTTCCAGTAAATCTTTGGCTACACAGGCAGTCTGATCTAAAGCATCAAAGTATATACTATAGGATGTTCTAGTCAGCGGCTTTACACTCCGGATTCTCTCTAGGTTTACAATGAAGGATTTATGGGTTCGCATAAATCTATAATCTAACTGTCCATTAATTTCATGCAGCGTCTCATTACATTCTATTTCCTCATGCTCTGTAAAAATGTAAATCCTTCTATTTGTAGACTCTATGAAAAGGATATCTCCCAGCTTAATATACCGCTTGTTCCTATTACTCACGATGCTTAATAACTTCTCGTCATCACCCTTTTCCTTCTTTATGCTACTTTTTATTCTTTCCAATGTTTGAATGATTCTTTCACGACTATAGGGTTTTTGCATATAATCTGTAGCATACACATCAAAGGCCTCTCCCGTATAGTCTCTATATCCAGTTGCAAAAACTAGGTGTACATTAGGATCCCTTTTTCGAATTTCCTTAGCAGCTTCAATACCATTGATTCCTGGTATCTCTATATCAATAAAAATAACATCAGGGCTTAATTCTAGAGAAAAATCAAGCAATTCCAAACCATTCTTCGCTTCTCCAACAACCTTTACATAGGGAATTTCATCTAATATTTGTTTCATCATCTTGCGCATTTCCAATTGATCGTCCACAATTAACGTTCTCAAAATCATTCCTAACACCTCACTGCTATGTATATTCTATACCCTATTTCTAAATACCTGCAACGGATTACACGATGTACTGATCCTAGGCATGCTACATATAATTATATCAAAGTATCTTTTTTTCTAACATAAAAAGAAGGTAAATTTTTTCTATATATTATTAAGATATTTGTCCTAGCAGACATATTCTGTTATGATAATAACAGATTGACAACTACATTTTTTGCATATATTCTTTAATTATGCTGAGTATATAGATTGGGAGGTAAACTTATGCCGAATGGAAATAAAGTTGCTATTGTATTTACAGGTGGTACCATTTCTATGAAAATCGATCCTAGAATCGCGGCAGCAATCCCTGCTTTATCTAGTGAGGAGATCATGTCTATGGTCACCAATATTGATAAGGTGGCAGATATTGAAATTGTTGATTTTGATAAAATCCCTGGGCCCCATATGACCCCTGAGCGAATGATGGATTTAGCAAAAACCATAAAAATTTTAGTCGCAAGAGAGGATATTACTGGCGTAGTTGTTACACATGGTACTGATTCCCTTGAGGAAACCGCTTTCCTTCTTGATCTGAATATCGACACCTTAAAACCTATCGTGGTTGTGGGCTCTATGAGAAGTAGTTCTGAGCTAGGTTATGATGGACCCAGCAATCTTTCAGCGGCCATTTGTACGGTAATTTCTGAACAAGCCAAAGGAAAAGGCGTACTCGTCGTAATGAATACGGAAGTAAATGCTGCCAGTGAGGTTACCAAGACACATACCTTAAGCTTAGATACTTTTAAATCCCTTGAGTTTGGCCCTTTAGGGATTGTAGACAGTGATGAGGTTATCTTCTATCGGGACATTACAAAACATCATCACATTATTACTGATTCTATTGAGAGTAATGTTGACCTGATTAAGTGCGCTGTAGGTATGGATGATCGATTGATTAAGTTTTGTGTGGATTCTGGCGCCAAAGGACTTGTAATAGAAGCTATGGGTAGAGGTAACATACCTCCTGCCATGGTATCTGGTATTGAGTATGCCATTTCCAAGGACGTCGTTATTGTTATGGTTTCCCGCTGCCCGATGGGAAGAGTATTGGATACCTATGGATACGAGGGTGCTGGACGAACCCTAAGAAACCTTGGTGTGATATTCGGCGGTAATTTACAGGGTCAAAAAGCTAGAATCAAGTTAATGCTAGCTCTGAGTGTTACAACAGAGTGTAGTACCATAAAAGATATGTTTGAAAAAGGCTTTTATAAATAAGCTAAAAGGAGACCACCTAGGTGATCTCCTTTTAGCTTATTTATGCAATAACATCCATAATTTCATAATCATGATTTTTTAACAGATCAACAAATTTATCATTAATCTTTATCAAAGGTCTTGTTGGCGCTTGTTTGTTCACCAATACAATTTCTCCTACTTCGCCATTGTTAAGCTTTACAATATTTCCTACATAGTACTTTGATATGTTCTCTAAGAATGTGTTCGCAATATAGGGGTCTAGGGTATCATAACTATTCTCAACAATGTACTCTGCCACTTTAAAGGGTGACACTTTTGAACGATACACTTTATGAGATGTCATGGCATCAAATACATCTACCACAGCAATAATTTTTGCAAACTCATGGATTCTATTTCCTTTGATTCCTAAAGGGTAACCAGTACCATCCATCCGCTCATGGTGTTGTAACACACCGCAAAGAATATCAAAGGTCATACCTTCTGATTCCTTTAATATATCGTACCCAAAGTTAGAGTGCTTTTTAACAAGTTCATACTCTTCTGCCGTTAACACACCTGGCTTATTGATAATTTCTTCAGGGATCTTAGACTTTCCGATATCATGGAGTATGGCAGCGGTTGTTAAATTTTCAAGATCATTCTCACTATAGTTTAGCCACTTACCCACCATGGCAGATAATATTCCCACGTTCATGGAATGCCTGTAGGTATAGGTATCATTTGATTCAATCTGCCTTAACTTCCCTAGAACATTATTACTCTTTACAACTTCTTTCATTAAAGGTAGTACAGATTGTTCAATCACTTCTCGCTCAATCTTTTTCCCCAATCCTACACTACGATACGCATTTTTGAACAAATCCATCGATTGGGAATATTCTTTACTAAGTTGCTTATCTATTATGATGATGCTTGATGGGGTTTGAAAGGGTTGACCTAACTCAACTTCGCTTAACTTTTCCATCACATATACATGGTAAAGATCTAATTTTTTCAAGTTCTCTATATGGCGGTCATTTAACAACGTACCACTGGTCAAAAATACAAGATCATATTTCCCCATGATATCTTCAGCTAGAATCATACCTTCTTCTAATTCATTAGTTCGGACTAATCTCAACCCATTCACCCTCCTGTTAAAAAACTAAAGCTCAAGAATTAAAACACAACATATATTCATATTCTACAAATTTCTTCAAATTCCTTCATGTTTCAACGGAAACTTAAACAATCTTATTACCACAGCCTGGGCAATAATTTAGATATTCCTTAATCTCTATGTCACAATGTACACACTGCCTTACACCCTTAATCTCATTGACTTCCAAGGTCAATTGTTGAATCTTGTAATACATTTGCTCAATTTCCCTGCACTTTTCTCGCATCTCTGCTGTTCCTGGCTCTTTACCTAAATAACTTCTATAAACCATTTCCCCAATGAATAATTTTGCGTCCTCAATTTCATCCTCTAAACGCTTAATGTCCATTTTCAACTCTGTGATCTCAAGGAGCTCATCTGTCTTTTTAGATAAGACTTTTGTACCCTCTGAAACCTTACTCACTAACTTTTCCATGAAGTCCACTTTGCATCCCTCCTTTCTATCTATTATATTCAAAAGGATCTCAAAAGTTTGTTCCCAATCACGTAAAAAGCAGCGTCTATTTCTAGAAGCTGCTACAATCATCATGGATCTTTATCAATCGTCTTAGTTTTTTTCTCCATTCATTACCATCATCTTATAAATATGATCAACAGCCCAAGCTTTTTCTGCATCGGTTGTATTGAATTCTAATGAACTCTTCATATATTCAAAAAACTCTTCTGGTGATGTAAAAGGAACTGGTAAAACAGATAATATTTTTTTCATTTTACTTCTTCTCATGTCTGTGGTCATTTTCAGAAGTGATTCTTCTAAGCATTGAATGAACGACTCAATAGAATGATCTTGACCAGCCCCATCTCCTACAGGCATGAAAATATCTTCATAGTCTTCATGCTCATAATCATTGGTTATGGCCATAATCTTTTGAGATAAAGTAATATACTCATCCATACCATGTCCCAAACCGCTTGGTAGTTTATCCATACACAAGTTGAATAGCTCTCCCAAGGCATTTGTTTGTTGGTATAATTCTTTCCCTCGTTCCCTGCAAATTTCATATAATTCTTCTAATCCCCTGGATGTAGTCTCATCCTTTTCTTTCTCCACCAGCCATTTTAATTCAGTAAAGCGCTTATAGATATCAGGGATCACTACATCACCCTCTAACACCCTCTCAAAATCTTTAAATTCCATCATATGCATTACCAATATTCGATTGGCTATCGAACCATAGGATTGGAATGTCTGAATAAGCATTGATAAATTATTTAACATGAGTTCTGTTTCCCGCTGAACAGATTTTAAGTCTTCTGTAGTAGATTTTCTAAAGTCTGTGACTTTTAAATGCTCAATCTTCTCATGAAATTTTACAAATTTTTCTCCATACAGTCCATAATTGCTGCCATCAAACAGCTCCTTGTACCTCTGTAAAATCATTGCCCACCCATTGGCTGGAGAATCCTTCTTTACGCGCTCCAGTATCTCACTTACCCTGCCTAAAAAGTATTGTTTTGTTAAACGGAAAGGTAATACAGAAAGAATATAACTCATTTTATGGGGAACCTTTTGGACATCCATTGCGAGATATTTGGCTACATCTTGGTAAAAAGTATTTAATTGGACAGTTTTTCCGCCTGCAGCTTCCAGTTCTCTAACACTTATCTTCTCTGAAACAATCTCATATATATAGCTGCATTCTATGTAATAAGCAGACAACAATCGAATATATTGAATAATCTCTCGTCTCCACTCCTTAATATCCGTAATTCTTTCTTGAAAATTGCCTAATATGCTTGGCAACTCACTTACATAGGACATTAACTTTTTATATATACTCTCTACGTTTTCATCCACAGGAAGTCCATTCTGTAGTGCGTGATAATACTGTCCCATATCCAGGGTTGCCTCTTGAAAAAGTTCCACATAAGAGATTGTTCCAACATTAATAATTTGCTTTTTAAATATATCTTCTGCAATCGAAAATATATGCTCCCTTTCTCCTGTATCTATATTTCTCAATTGTTCCTTAATTTTTAATAAATCCTTGTCCATTAGAATAACAAATCCTCCTTATCAGTTACTGATCCGTATTTTCGTTGGTAGAACAACATTAACATTATATCATAGGAGACAGGCAGAAATCTAATCTTCCTCCAAATCTTTTGTCTAGGGTCTTCCCCATTTATTCTTTCTATTGTAATATGGATACATACGCTATTAAATATATTTGAGGTGATCCTTTGGAAATTATTAACTACCCTCTTCATGAAAAGCTATTTCTTCCAAGTAACTTTTTATCTTTATATCAAGACCTTTCCTTTGCCATTTTTGATATAGAAACCACTGGGCTCAGCCCTGAGTATAACCAGATAATCTTAGTTGGTATCCTCTATGTAGAAAATGGACATATGAAGCTTCAACAATTTTTTTGCAACCATAGACGAGAGGAAAAAGCACTGTTAGAGGCTTTTAATGATAGTATAAAATCTTTTGACCTTTTGATTAGTTATAATGGCGACAGCTTTGATATCCCTTTTCTCAATAAGCGCTTTGACAAGCATAATATACCTACTCCCATGAGTACCTATAAAAATTTTGATATATTGAAGTTCGTTCGTAAAAAAAGAGAATTATTAAACCTACAAGACTGTAAACTAAAATCTGTAGAAAAAAGTTTAAATATCTTCCGAACAGACACTATTAGTGGAAAAGAAAGTGTAGAACTTTATCAGTTATATGAAAAAAATCAAAATAGTAATTTGAAGGAGAAAATTTTACTTCACAACTATGACGATCTCTACTATTTTAGCAAATGCTTATCCATTCTCGACCAAGTAGATTTTGATGAATTTCTTGCTGTTTCACCGTTTTTGCTCCCTATAAGGGGAAATGAAGTATGTTATATAGGTAAAGTATCAATAAAAGGTAATACGCTATCTTGTTTTGGATTTTACCCCTTCGCTGCTTGTGACAATGATCATCTACGATTTGAATTAGGGTATAGGTTTGCATATCAACAGAATGACCATACCTTTGAGCTTCAAATTCCCATGAGCAAAGGTAAACTATCATCCAATGAACCATGTTTATATGTAAATCTCGATGATTTCCCTTGCCTATATGAAGATGCAACTGCTCAACTCCATGTTCCGAGTCATCTTATCCCCCTAAAAATAGGCAAGCAAGAACAAAATAGAGCAATCTATGATTTTCTTACTACTCTTCTTAAATGTATTTTCTCTACTCTTTAAAAACAAAAAAATGATAAAAAAACAGTACATCTGAAGATGTACTGTTTTTCTTTTGGTGCCCAAAGCCGGAATCGAACCAGCGACACGAGGATTTTCAGTCCTCTGCTCTACCGACTGAGCTATTTGGGCATAAAATGGTGGGCTTAGGAGGACTCGAACCTCCGACCTCACGCTTATCAGGCGTGCGCTCTAACCACCTGAGCTATAAGCCCTTACATATTGGTCGGGGTGGCAGGATTTGAACCCGCGGCCCTCTGGTCCCAAACCAGATGCGCTACCAAACTGCGCTACACCCCGATATGAATGAAATTTTGGCAGGGGTAGCAGGACTTGAACCCACGACACGTGGTTTTGGAGACCACTGTTCTACCAACTGAACTATACCCCTGTGGAAATGGTGGGCCTTCAGGGACTCGAACCCCGGACCTACCGGTTATGAGCCGGACGCTCTAACCAACTGAGCTAAAAGCCCCCATTATTTGGCGGAGAAGGAGGGATTCGAACCCTCGCACCAGTTACCCGGTCTAACGGTTTAGCAAACCGTCCTCTTCAGCCTACTTGAGTACTTCTCCATATTTGGCGGAGAGGGTGGGATTCGAACCCACGGCCCCTTTCGAAGTCACTGGTTTTCAAGACCAGCTCCTTAAACCGCTCGGACACCTCTCCAAATTTGGTGACCCATCCGCGGCTCGAACGCGGGACACCTTGATTAAAAGTCAAGTGCTCTACCTGCTGAGCTAATGGGTCAAAATGGCTGGGGTAGCTGGACTCGAACCAACGAATGCCAGAGTCAAAGTCTGGTGCCTTACCGGCTTGGCGATACCCCAATATATATGGTGAGCCCACAGGGATTCGAACCCCGGACACACGGCTTAGAAGGCCGTTGCTCTATCCAACTGAGCTATGAGCCCACAATGGAGCGGATGATGGGAATCGAACCCACGCTATCAGCTTGGAAGGCTGAAGTTCTACCATTGAACTACATCCGCATGATTAGTGGAGCGGAAGACGAGATTCGAACTCGCGACCCTCGCCTTGGCAAGGCGATGCTCTACCCCTGAGCCACTTCCGCATA
>CALECF010000019.1 GCA_937948705.1 uncultured Anaerosolibacter sp.
CCCTATTTCGAAAAATCCATTAAAGAGAAAGAGGCAAAGGAGCAGCAGCAAAAACAAGAATCAGCACAACAAACCATAGCCCAAGGCGGTGGACAAGGCGGCGGACAAGGTGGCAATCAGGGTGGTGGTGAACAAGCACAACAGGGTGAAAGTGGTCAACAGGAACCCCCACAACCCCAGCCCAAAACTTTAGGAGATGTGATTCTAACAGAAGTACTATTACGTGAAAAAACAGGCGGCGATGACAATCAGATGCAAAAACCTCCTGAAAATATTACAGAGACCTGGAAAGAAATCAATACAACGATTAAAGCCATCCATGATAAATGGAATGTGTTAGAACCGGTTTTAATTGAAGAAAATATACCTCCAGAAACCATCACTGGATTTGAAAATACCCTAGATACACTTACATCCCATGGTATGCAAAATAAATATTTTGAAACGCTGTCAACGGCAAACCTACTTACTTCCCATCTACCAAAGTTCATGGGGAATTTTAAAAAGGATGTTCCCCCTGCGGTATTTTCGTTAAAGTTTCTTGTTAGAAATGTGGTGATCACAGCTGCCTCAGAAAATTATCAAGGAGCACAAGAAAGCTTGAATAAAATAAAAGAACAATCTCAGGGTGTAAAATCAAAATTAATAGAAAAAAAAGCAAAATCAACAGCAGATAAGTTTGATGCCTCCGTATCAAACCTAGAAAAATCTATTAAAAAAAAGGACTTGAACCTTGTGAAAATTAATGCCAGTATTGTAATGAAAAATGTAGGCTTAATGCGCGACGACCTAGCTGGCTCAATATAAAAAAGCATCATAACTATTATGATGCTTTTTTATATAAAAAGCAAAACAGGAGTCATAGAGAAAGGTCCTAAAATTCCACTAGTACTAAAAAACTTGGACTAATCCTGCGGTTTCGCTCTCTCTATAATCCTGTCTAATTTTATTATTTGTTCTCTTCTATAGATTATTCATCACAAATTTCTTCTATGAATACAGTGAACTTTTTTTGTAAATCAATTTCTTCGAATTCACAATTGCTGTCTGGGTTTTGGTCCCTTAAAATTCTAACAATTGGCCTTGTAGGGGAATATTGGTTATTATCCATCACAATTCCCCTTTGCTTTGTATTTAAACGTACGATCGTTCCAACAGGGTATATGGCAACATGATTTAAAAACAACTTTACAATGTTGTAGTCAAAATTATAATCTCCAGTAGATACTAAGTATTCGATTGCCTTATCCGGAGAAACCTTTTTCTTATATTCGCAGTTAGACGTCATCGCATCATAGGTATCTGCAATGGCAACAATTTTAGCAAATTCATGGATTTCATCTCCCTTTTTTCCATAGGGATATCCAGTACCATCAATCCGTTCATGATGCATCAATGAAATTCCTCTTGAAAGCGTACTGATATTTCCATGTCTCTTTAGGATTTCATAACCAAGTTCCGTATGTTTCTTCATGATTTTGATCTCGTCTTCTTCTAGCCTTTCGGGCTTGTTTAAGATTTCTAATGGAATCTCTGTTTTCCCAATATCATGTAATATTGCCCCTATTCCTAAATCCCTTAGCTGCAGTTGATTATAACCTAGTGTTTTTCCTATAACGATGGAAATCACTGCCACATTAACAGAGTGGGCAAAAATATATTCATCAAGACTCCTCAAATCTGTCAGATTGATCATGATATTTTTATTTGACAGCAAGTCATCCACAATCCGATTGACAATTTCACTCACAAGGGGCACATCAAAGCTTTTTTTGAGCTTTAAATCACGGAATACTTGATAAATCGTAGTTTTTGCTGCAATTCTTGTCTGATCATCGATGATATCCCTTATATGTATATCCTTAGAAATCCCATCTTCTATGTAAATCTCGCTAAGACCGATTTCTTTTAATCTATCAATATAGCCTCCTGTCAGCTTTACTCCTCCCGCCAACAATACTTTTCCTTTACAGGAGTATATCCCCTTTGCTAAGATCATTCCAGACATTACATTTTTCAAATTGATTCGTCTCATAGGACTCCAGCTCCCATATCAATATAACTTTATCTATGGTAATGAATACGCTATAGATTTGATTTTTCCTGCACTAAAAAAGTACTATATTTTTTCCTGATTCCATCCTGAATTACCGTTCTAGTGAATATATAATAATTGGGGAATAATTTGAAAGGAGTATGAGCCGATGAATGAATCTCTTGCTTTAATATTTGCTGTTCTTGCTGGAATTTTTACCACACTAGAAGCAAGTATTAATGCCAAGCTTGGAAGAATCGTAACGCCTAAAATCGCTACCCTCCATAATCTCGTTACAGGTGTATTGGTTATATTGATTGCAAATATTTTAAAAGGAACCATTCATCAATACCGCAAAATTCTTCATGTGGACCCACAGCTACTCGTTGGGGGTATCTTTGGTACTTTTATTGTATACTTTATTACCAAAGCAATTCCAAAGTTAGGTATCGCCACTACACTAACGATTATTGTGGCTTCACAAGTCATCAGCGGTCTCTTTATAGATATATTTATTTCCAAACAGGATCAATTGGATTGGTATAAGTGTCTAGGAATTCTTCTTCTTCTTATGGGTACCTATTTCACAGTAAAACGATAAAACACACCTCTTCCATTTTAAAAGGTGTGTTTTATATTTGAACCACGCTATATAACTTACTAGAATACAGGAGGACCATCGGGCATTCTTCGCTTATGCTCAGAACGCTTATGGAGCCTTTCAATAATCTCACGATCTCGTTCAGGAATCTCCTTTCCCTCTAACAGACTGTCCACCATTGTATAACTGGTACCCATCTCTAGCTCATCCGTTTGCCCTTCCCATAGTCCCGCACTAGGCGGTCTATCTAACACACTTTGAGGTACACCTAAATGCCTAGACCAGGCATACACATCCCTCTTCTTTAAGTGGGTGATCGGCAAAATATCTACCCCACCATCACCATACTTTGTAAAGTATCCAGTATACACCTCTGCTGCATTGTCTGTTCCCACGACTAAATAGTTTAGTGCATTTGCTACGCTATATAAAGTGCTCATCCGAAGTCGTGCTCTCAAATTAGCATCGCTCAAACGAAGGTTATGTCCTGCACCCTTTAGAAGTTCTTCGCCTAATGCCCTGGTAACTGTTTGAAACAAGCTATCATGGACTTGCGTTAGCTCCACTTCTATGTGCTTGATGCCACATGCTTGTACCACGTCCAAGGCATCTTCTCTATCTTTTGGATTGCTTTTACAGGGCATAATGATCCCCATTGAATCCTCAGGAAAGGCTTTCTTGATTAAGAATGAAACCAAGGCTGAATCGATTCCCCCAGATATGCCTACGATAAGTCCTTTTGTTCCCGATTGTTTAACTTTTTCCCTAAGCCAGTCCACAGTTAAATCGATTTTTTCGTCAATACTTCTCTCCATTACCTTAACCCCTCTCTTCCAATACTAAATGTTGCCAAGGTGTTCTGCTTATTTTACATATTATAACATGAAAATCAGCAAATTTTCATGAAGGTACATATTTATTGGATAAGTTTTTTTGATTTTTCACTGTATTACAAGGGTAGATATGCAAAAACATAAAAAAGATATGGCAGTTCAGAGCTGTGAACAGCCATATCTTTTTTATGTTTATTCAATATCGAAGAGTGGCGTACTTAAGTACCGCTCTCCATAACTCGGAATGATTACAACGATCTTCTTTCCTTTTCCTAAAGCCTTTGCTTTTTGTATAGCTGTGTAGATTGCAGCACCTGAAGAAATTCCTACTAATATCCCTTCATCCTTTGCCATTTTCCGTGCGAATTCCATGGCCACTTCGTCTTCTACCTGGATAACTTCATCAATTACGTCCATGTTCAATATTTTAGGCACAAATCCAGCACCAATCCCCTGAATTTTATGTGGACCCGGCTGTCCACCAGAAAGCACAGGAGAATTTTTAGGTTCAACGGCAACTACTTTCACATCTTGAATCTCATGCTTAATCACTTCACCAATTCCTGTAATACTCCCACCTGTGCCTACACCGGCAACCAACATATCAAACTGACGATCCATTTGATCTAATATTTCTCTAGCAGTAGTATTTCTATGAGCCTCAGGATTTGAAGGATTTTCAAACTGCTGGGGCATAAAATAATGTGGATTTTCTTTAGATATTTCCACGGCTTTATCGATCGCACCCCGCATTCCCTTTACCCCTTCAGTTAGCACCAAATCTGCACCAAAAGCCTTTAGCAGTTTTCTTCTTTCCATACTCATCGTCTCAGGCATTACTAAGATAACCTTATACCCCTTCGCTGCAGCGATCATCGCTAAACCAATCCCTGTATTTCCACTGGTAGGCTCAATAATTACAGAACCCGGTTTCAGCTTTCCTTCCTTCTCTGCTGATTCAATCATGCTTAAAGCAATACGATCCTTAACACTGCTCCCCGGGTTAAAGAATTCAAGTTTTGCATAAATGGCAGCATCCTCATCCCCTACTAATTTATTTAATTTTACCATTGGTGTATTTCCAATCAATTCTATAATACTATTTGCAACCTTCATTACATAACCTCCATTTCATACTTTTCTTATCGGAATTCATGGTATTATTTTATGCTATTTTATTTTATATGTCAACATACTAATAAAAATACTTTCATTGTTCAAACTATATAATAGTGACAAATTGAAAACAATTGGGGGATCTAATGGAAAAAAAATCTTTTTCTTTTAAAATAGTCTTGTTAGGTTTGATTACGGGAATCATTAATGGGCTCTTCGGTGCAGGTGGTGGAACCATTTTAGTACCTGGTATGTTCTTTCTCCTAGGTGTGAGTCAACATAAATCTCATGCCACAGCCATCGCAATTATTCTCCCACTGGCTTTGGTTAGCGCTTTCATTTATGTGAAACATGGGATCATCGCTTGGGATGTAACTTTTAAGGTTATCCTAGGCGGCGTCGTCGGAAGTTATATCGGTGCCAGGTTATTTTCAAGAATTTCTGATCACTTACTCCGAAAGGTTTTTGGTGTTTTTATGATTATTGCCGCAATAAGGATGGTGTTGTAATGCTTTTGATTCTTATTGGTTTATTTTCAGGAATAATCGGTGCAATGGGCATTGGAGGAGGAACCATTTTAATTCCCGCCCTTATCATTTTTACAACACTGACCCAGCAACAGGCACAAAGTGTAAATCTAATTTCTTTCCTTCCTGTAGCTGTAGTAGCACTCATCACCCATTTTAAAAATAAAAACATTGAAGTCAAACTTTGTCTTCCATTGATTTTCTTAGGTATACTCGGCGCCATAGGAGGTTCTTTCCTAGCAGTAAATCTACCTCCGGAACTGCTGCGAAGACTTTTTGGTGCTTTTCTTTTTTTAATGGGCCTCTATGAATTCTTTTGGAAAGAAAAAAGCCGTACTAAATAGTACGACTTTCTATCCCAGCGCTACTAAAACACAATCATAATAAACAATCTTTAACCCTTTGCTTTCTGCAAGGTCGATTGTATCTTCATCAAATGTCCCTGGCTGAAACCATACGTACTGTATACCTGCTTTTTCTATTTCATCTAAGAATTTTTTGCTAACAGCTGGCGATACTACCATATCCACACATTCTGGTTTTACAGGAAGTGCGGCGAGATCATGATAGCATTTTTCACCTTCTACCTCATCATAATTTGGATTCACAGCATATACTTCATAACCCCTATTTTTTAATTTTTTATATATTTTGTAGCCAAACTTTTCTACATTGGGTGTGGCACCGATCACTGCCCATACCTTTTTCTCAAGCATTTCTTTTTTTAATCGTTCCATATCCATAGTATATTCCTCCTTCAGTATTTTACGCATACTATTATATACCCATCTACCAAAAACTTATTCTCCCTACTGTATGTATTTATTCTTTCATCAATAGCCCATTATATTCATTTAGATAAAGGGTATCCATTATATTCATTATCGCTTTTCCATTGGTCAAATTTGTAATACTATTTATCAATTGATCGCTGTGCGCTACTGTTGCATACACAAACACAGTGACCGTATCCTCAAAAACAGTATCTTTAACACTATATCCCCCAGCCATCAGCTCATTTTGAACCTTTCCCAAAAGCGTATATTCTATCTTTATATTAACTACATGATATAATACCTTCTCAATGATCTTTGCTTCTTGTAGTGCCAGTTTCGCCGCTGTCGTATAGGCTCTCACCAAGCCCCCTGTTCCAAGCTTGGTTCCTCCAAAATATCTTGTTACGATAATCGCTGTATTCTTAATCTCTTCTTTTTTAAGCATGTCTAAAATAGGTACTCCCGCTGTCCCTGTAGGCTCTCCATCATCACTATAACGTTGAATACTATCTCTTTCTCCAATAATATATACAGGTACATTG
>CALECF010000020.1 GCA_937948705.1 uncultured Anaerosolibacter sp.
GTATCTGAATGTTAGTATAATTGACAACAATTACATATGCTCTGGCAATGAAGGAGAGCACTATTTTATGATTAACAGTTTCAGAGAGTCGGTGGTTGCTGTGAACCGATACTGTGGATAAAATACAAATCACTCCCGAGCTGTTGACTTGAAAATTAAAATTCTCCATGGGTTTTAGTAAATAGAGGATACCGATTGGTCTCGTTAAGGACTTAGGTTTGTTAGAACTGAAAAAAGAGGTATTCATTTTATTTTGAATACAATCAAGGTGGTACCGCGGGTAAAGCCCGTCCTTGGAAGTATATACTTTCAAGGACGGGCTTTTTATATTTATGTACTATTGTTTCATCCATTCATTATCATAGGAGGGGAAAATGATGTCTTATTTAAACGATCCAGCTGTTGCTCAGCTCCACAAAGTTACTGATTTCCTACAATTCCAGGAAGCCAAGAATCGCCTACACGGTATTGTAAAAGAAACCAACCTCATCTACAGCACTGCCTTTAGCGAGGAATGTCAGAACGATGTTTATATCAAGCCTGAAAACCTACAAATCACAGGTGCCTTTAAAATTCGCGGCGCCTATAATAAGATTTCAAAGCTATCCCTCAAGGAACGGCAGCGAGGACTGATTGCCTCTTCAGCAGGCAACCATGCCCAAGGGGTTGCTTACGCTGCACAAAAGTTAGGTGTTGTGGCCACCATTGTTATGCCCAATACCACTCCCCTTATTAAGGTTGAAGCCACGAGGAATTTTGGTGCCAATGTAGTGCTTTGGGGCGACTGCTATGACGAGGCCTATGTGGAAGCTCGAAAATTAGAGAAAGAACATGGCTATATTTTTGTTCATCCTTTCGAGGATCTGGATGTCATCGAAGGCCAAGGAACCATTGCCCTAGAAATTCTTGAAGAACTCTATGATGTTGACTATATTTTGGTTCCCGTCGGTGGGGGTGGTCTTATTAGTGGTGTCGCCGCCGCTGCCAAGGCCATCAAGCCCACCATTAAAATCATCGGTATTGAGCCTGAAGGTGCAAAGGCTATGAAAATCTCCCTGGATCACAATAAGGTGGTTCATTTGGATACCGTTCATACCATTGCCGATGGGGTGGCTGTGAAGAAACCCGGAGATTTGACCTTTTCCATTATCAAATATCTGGTGGATGAGGTAATTACCGTTTCTGACTTTGATATTATGGAGGCGTTTCTACTCCTTCTGGAAAAACATAAACTGGTAGGAGAAAATTCTGGTGTATTGTCTTTGGCAGGATTGAAGAAACTCCAAGTCACCAACAAAAAAGTTGTCTGCGTAGTCAGTGGAGGCAATATTGATGTATTGACCATCTCCTCTTTGGTGAATCGAGGCCTTATCTCGAGGGGACGTATCTTCTGTTTTTCTGTGGATCTTCCAGATAAGCCTGGGGAGCTGTTAAGAATTTCAGAAATCCTGGCCACACTCCAGGCCAATGTTATCAAATTAGATCATAACCAATTTAAAAACCTAGATCGTTTTATGGAGGTTCAACTGGAGGTGACCGTTGAAACCAATGGCCACAAGCATATCCAGCAGATCATTTCCGAAATGCACAAGGCAGGGTACGAAATTACAAAAGTGTAACTATAACCAAAAAGAGAATCCACTTCCCTATGGATTCTCTTTTTGATCCTATTGTTTCCTATGTTCGGAAATAATCCTTTATAATGCTTCCTGATAGATTGAAATAATATCTTCCTTATCCGGTGTCCTCGGATTACCAGGGGTACATGGGTCCGCAAGGGCCATATCTGCCATCTTTGGTAGATCTTCTTCTTTCACACCAAGTGCCCCTAACCCTGATGGTATACCCACATCCTTAGATAGTTTTTCTATGGCCCTTATTGCTACTTCGCTGGCTTCTTCGGTAGATAATCCATCTACCATTTCTCCCATGGCAATGGCCACATTTCTCAGTTTATCCCCTACATAGGCCCCATTATATTTGACAACATAGGGCAGTAGCACTGCATTACAAACACCATGGGGCAAATCATATAACCCACCTAGTTGATGGGCCATGGAGTGGACAATTCCAAGTCCGCAGTTACTAAAAGCCATACCGGTAATATATTGTCCATAGGCCATCTTGCTTCTAGCTTCTAGGTCTTCTCCATGATTGACTGCATCTCTTAAACTAGATGCAATCATTCTGATGGATTCTAAATTTAAGGCATCTGTTAGTGCCGAGGCACCCCTTGTTAAATATCCCTCTATTGCATGGGTAAGGGCATCCATGCCCGTAGCTGCTGTCAAATCCTTTGGCTTTTTAATCATTAGGACTGGGTCATTTACAGCAATTGCAGCCAAGCTATTGCTATCCACAAGAACCATCTTCACTTTTCTTTCTTCGTCAGTGATTACGTAGTTGATGGTTGCTTCACTGGCAGTACCAGCAGTGGTATTTATTGCAACGATCGGTAATCCCTTATTTTGAGTTTTGTTGACACCCTCATAATTCCTTAGGTCCCCTGGATTTGTTGCCAATATGGCGATGGCCTTGGCGCAATCTTGCGGCGATCCTCCCCCTATGGATATTACAAAATCACAGTCATTCTCCTGTAAGGATTTTAACCCCTCGTATACGTTTGCAATTGTTGGATTTGGCTTCACCTGGGAAAAAACTGCATATTCAATTTCGCTTTCATCTAAAACCTTTAGTACGTCATGGGACACACCAATTTCTAAGAGGACTTGATCCGTAACCACAAGGGCCTTCTTTACATTCATTTTCTTAATTTCAGGTCCTATCTCCTTTACACAGCCTGGACCCAATAGTGCGAGGGGTGGGATATACATTCTTCTGGATTGTAACATATTCACATACCTCCTTGTTTGTTTAATAAATATCAAACGCAACAAGCATGCCAACACTTCAGGAGTGCTATTTCCAAGGAGGTCAAAGAATAGTGAAGATTTTCCATAGAAAAGCGTTTAATAATTAAACATAGCACGGGGCTTCTTATGTCCAATTATTAAACGCTGTATGATTTTTATACACTTCTTACATTATACTTTTTAGCTTTTACATATAAAGTAGCTCTGGTGATGCCTAGAACCTTCGCCGTCATGGTAAAATTATGATTGCATTCTAACAAAGATTTTTCGATTGCCTCCTTTTCCCATTGTGCCAGGGATTTAAGCTTTGTTTTTGGCCTTATGCCAGGGTCTTGTCTGCTGCTATTTTCTAGTCTCTCAGCTGAGAAATCAAATGACATTTCTCCATCAAAATTTACGATATTTTCGATGCAGTTTTCTAGCTCCCTGATGTTTCCTGGCCAATGATAAGACAACAATCTAGTATACAGCTCTTCTTTAATCTCGGGTATTTCTTTCTTTAATAAAATTGCTTTGTTTTTCAGAAAGGTATCCATTAAAAGCTCTATATCCCCATGCCTTTCCCTCAATGGTGGTAGATAGATGGGTATCACACTTAGTCTATAGTATAAATCTTCTCGGAATCTCCCTCTCTTTACTTCTTCCCTCAAATCCTTATTGGTTGCAGCAATAATTCTGACGTCCAAGCCTATTTCCTTATAATCACCGAGCCGTGTGATTTTACCTTCTTGGAGGAATCTAAGTAGATGCACCTGCATATGCAGCGGCATCTCTCCAATCTCATCTAAAAATAGTGTTCCTTTATCCGACAAGGCTAATTTCCCGGAATATCCACCCTTCTTTGCCCCAGTAAACGCTCCCTCCACATAGCCAAAAAGCTCACTTTCTATGAGACTAGTTGGTATGGCCCCACAATTTAAAGCGACAAAGCTATTATGGCATCGTTCACTGGCATTATGAATGGCTTGAGCTAACAGTTCTTTTCCTGTGCCACTTTCCCCTTGAATCAATATTGTAGATGGACTCTTTGATACCTTTTTCGCATACTCCTTCACTTGAAGCATTTGGAAGCTTTCGCCCTTTATCATATCGAAGTCATATTTTGCTGTCATACCCACATATTGATTCACCAGCTTAAATACCTTATTGATATCTTTTAGGATGATGATATTCCCCGATATTTTACGGGCTTTATCAAAGGTCTGGCTTGAGTTCAGGATAAATTTTTTTTCCCGATTATTTACATGAATACGTACTTCCTTGTTTTCAACTTTCTCGCCTTCTTGAAAAAGCCTCTTCAATTCAAGGCCTTCCTCCAATAGACTAAATATATTCTTGCCCACAGCTTCCTCTTTATAAATGTGCATCATTTTGCAGGCGCCGTAATTGATTAACTTAATACTACCGCTAAAATCAACGGTTAAGATCCCCATGTCTAAGGAATTCATGATGGTATTGGTATAATTATAAGCCTCGATGATCTCATTTTGTTGTCGCTGTACTTTTATTTGGTTTTCTATGGACCTTACCGCTGCAACAACGAGGGCAAGGGTATGTTTATGGACCCGATGGGACCACCCTGTAAGATTGATGCATCCAATGGTTTTTCCTTCCTCATTGTGAATCACTGCTGATGAGCATGTAAACTGGTGAAAAATTTCTAGATAATGCTCTGATCCAACCAATTGTATGGGGATATCTTCGTCTAGGGCTAGACAAATAGCATTTGTACCAGCACTTTTCTCACTCATATCTGTTCCCACAGACATATTTACATCAAGGGATCGTTGGTTGATATCATCGTCACCTATGATGCTTAATATCATACCGTTCCTATCGATCACTTCTATGAAAAAACCTGTATCTTTCACATAGTTATACAAGGTTTCGGTAAATGGCTTTGAAATTCTCAATAATTCTTCATTTTCTTGAAGAAGATCCTTGAGTTTCTCTCCTTTCAGTCCATCGGAGAGATATTTTGCGTCCTTTTTTACCTCGTATCCTTCCGACCGCTTATGGGAATTCTCCACCAAATCCCTATGAACTTCATATCTCTCGATAAATGTATGTTCTATCATCCTATCCATTTCAGTTCCCCCATATGTAAATTGAATCTTCCTTGCATACCGATTTCAGTTCATTGATACATTCTTTGCAAGTTCTAGATTTCCTTCTTTTTCCACATGGTTATAGGAACTTATTATTTTTCACTTTTCATCATAAGATGATGCTTTTCAACAATAAATATCCCTATGCTATGATTTCTTTATTTCTGCGCCGCTAATCTTCTTTCTAGCATCCCTGTTGTCACGTATACACCTGCAAACACCAATAATCCCCCTGTGATCTGAGCGCCAGTTATTCTTACCCCTAAGATCCAGCTGATGATCGCTGTGAAAACGGGAATCAAATTTAGAAAAATTCCTGCTTGGCCAGCGCCAATCTCACGGACAGATATGTTCCAGAAAACAAAGGAGCCTACCGATGGAAAAATAATCATATAAGCGATTCCTGTGATGGCAAGGGTACTCATATTGGCTACATCTATTCCCTGCCAAAGGGCAAAAGGCGCCATCATCATGACGGCAAACAATGCAGAAACAGCTGTGGCCGTGATAGGTGGAATCATGGTGAGCCGTCGCCCCAGGATGGAATATCCCGTCCACACGATGACAGCACCTACCATCAGCAAGTCTCCCTTGTTGTATGCTGTATGAAATATTTGCGTCACATTCCCTTGGGTCAATAGAACAAAAACCCCCAGGAGAGAAATCAGCATCCCAATAATTTGTATCCGGGAGATTTTCTCCCTTGTTAAGAATACCGAGAAGATTACCATTACGCCTGGGTTTAATGCACTCACAAAAGCTGCGTTGGTGGAAGAAGTATAATCCAAAGCTGAATAAAGCAGCATATTGTAAGCTACAATTCCCAATATTCCCATCATCACTAAAGAAGGCCATACTTTTTTTACAGATTTCCATTCTGGTTTTTCAAGAAAATGGGCAATAGGAAATAGCAGGAGAATAGCAAATGTCCACCGAAAAAACGTAATCCATAGGGGTGTAATCTCCGCGATCACATATTTTCCAAACACATAATTTCCAGCCCAAAATAAATTGCATACGATCAACAGCAGCCAAACGCGGTACTTACTCATATCTATATACCCCCTCTACGATACTTTCTACAATGCTTGCCATCCTATACTGTTAGGTAAATGTCGGAAAACTCAATACTGATTGTATTGATTAGCCGATCATTGGTACTATTCAGTTGACCGTTGAAGACATCCACTTCATCCGTCTGGTCCTTGGGCAGAACAATGGTAAAGAGGCTTCCTGACCCAACCTCACTAGTCAATGAAATACACCCTCCCATGGCCTCCACAAACGACTTCACCAGGGACAGGCCAATCCCCGTATCTTCGACCTCAATACAAACGCTGTCTCCATTACTGGACAACCTAACATCGATCCGGCCATCCACAGGGGTAAATTTAATGGCATTGCATAGTATATTTAAAAGGATTATCTCATACTTTTCATCGTCAATCCCTATTATTTCATGCTCCATCTGGGCTGAAAAGGATATTTCTATGCCTTTTTGCTTTCCATACAACTCAATGGATTCTACGATAGCCCTTGTTAAAAACACAGTTTGTGTGGATCTTCATGAAATGCCTCCTAGGCGTACTAATTATAAATGATTCCTCCACCTTTCCAAAGGAATGACGATCTTACCTACCTTTGAAAAAGTAAAGCCATATCTAAAATAATTCGACAGCTATATGGGCTTTTCCTTTCTAATAGCCTAATTAAGGCACTTATCTATTCCACAAAAAAGATACCTGGACATTCCTTTGTCGTAAAAAAAACTGCCTCTATTCTTAGAGACAGTTTGATGTAACCATTAAAGTATTCCATTGATGTCTGAGGATGCATCCTTGATCAACAATGCCCTGGTGGGTGCTGCTTCTACGTTCCTTATCTTCAGTGGTGGGGCACACAATATATATTCCCCCTCGTCTACATCCTTAAGTCTGAGGCCCTCCATGATGATAATCCCTTGGCTTAACAACTCTCTATGGGTTTCATGACCTCCTTGGTCTCTTTCAATGCCCAAGGCATCGATCCCTACCCCCGCTATCCCTATTTCCCTAAGGTAGGACGCACCACTTTTCTCTAGATATACAAATTGAAAATCGAAGGCTTCTATGAATGAGTTCTTTGTTTTCAGTAAGATAAAATCGCCCTTCTCAATATGCTTTTTTTGAAGCATTTCCTTGGTAATCCCATCTTCTACATCTGTAAAATTCAATACTTTGCACCTTCGAATGAAATTTTCCAACCCATAGTGCTCCATGGTGTTTCCCCCATCGATCATATGCAGGGGCGCGTCAATATGGGTTCCAGTATGCATTTCCATGGTGATGAAGGATGCATAGGAGCTACCTGTTGTGTGATCTTGGGCAACGACTACCCTGGGCTTTTTCTCTGCTTTGTTCTTATATACTGTCATATCCTCATAAATATCCATTGAAATATCATAAATCTTCATGGTTTCATTCTCCTATCTATTGATCCAGTCCCTCTGATCTTTCTGAAGTAAAGCTTCTGCCTCCTTTGGTCCCCAGGTTCCAGCTTCATAATTGGGAAATGTAGGAGGGTTATTTTTCCATGCCTCCAGAATATTATCTACAAACTTCCAAGAATATTCTACTTCATCCCATCTTGCGAAAAGGGTCCTATCTCCTCTCATCACATCATATAGCAGCCTTTCGTAAGCTTCTGGAGAGTTGATACCAACTTGACAGTTTTGGCAAAAGTCCATTTGTACAGGAATAATTCTTTGTCGGGTACCTGGTTCCTTCGCATTAAACTGAAAAAAAACACCTTCCCGTGGTTGTATTCTGATCACCAGGATATTGGGCTGAAGTTGTTTGTCTTTAAAATACAATATGTTTTCCATGGTTTTAAACTGTATGAGGATTTCCGTTGACTTGGCTGGCATCCTTTTTCCTGTTCTTATATAAAAAGGTACCCCTGCCCATCTGAAGTTCTCTACAAATACCTTTAGTGCCACAAATGTCTCTGTATTAGAGGCAGGATCTACTCTTTTTTCCTCCCTATAACCTAACACTTCACGGAGAGTTCCTTTACTTGGTCCATACTGACCACGAATGGCACTTTCTTCAATATGTTTATCTTCGATCTTTTTAAGGGCTTTTAGGACCTTAACCTTCTCATCTTGTATGGATTTGGTATCCAAATCATTAGGAGGTTCCATGGCAATTAGGCTTAATAGCTGCAGCAGGTGACTCTGGATCATATCCCGCATAGCGCCGGATCTCTCATAATATTCCCCACGGTTTTCTACCCCCACGGTTTCACTGGAGGATATTTGAATATGGTCGATAAACTTATTATTCCAAAGGGGTTCAAAAATCATGTTGGCAAACCGCAACACCATGATATTTTGCAACATTTCTTTTCCTAAATAGTGATCAATTCTGTAGGTGTTTTCCTCTTGAAACACCCGAATAATTTTTTCATTCAAATATTTCGCAGAGCTTAAATCTCTTCCAAAGGGTTTTTCTATGACTACCCGTTGCCATCCCTTCCTACTCTCACCGATACAATGATGGTGCAATTTCTCTACAATGCCTTCAAAATACTCCGGAGCCACGGCCATATAATAGATGTTGTTACCTCCCGTATTATACTGGCTAGCTTTTTCATCTAGGAACCCTTTGAGTTGTATATAGGCATCTTCCTGTAAAAAATCCATGCCTCTATAATAAATTCTATCTTTTATGCTATCCCATACTTCTTCCCTCACCTTAAATCTCGAAAATTCTTTGATAGAACGATAGACTTCATCTCTATAAACTTCATTTGTCTTCCCTTTTCTCCCAATGGCTACGACTGCGAAATTTTCAGGAAGGAGCTTTTCATGTTGGAGATTATAGATAGCAGGCAATAGCTTTCTATGGGCTAGATCGCCAGTTCCACCAAATATGATCATGGTACAGGATAAGTCCACACTTAAGTCCATTTTACCCACCTACTTTCTCTCATTGGTCTTTCTTTTCTACGCTGTGTCCTCCAAATTCATTTCTTAGTGCGGCGATCACCTTTCCTGAGAAAGTATCCTCCTGCTGGGACCGATATCTTACAAATAAGGAGCTGGCAATGGCAGGAACAGGCACCTGAAGTTCAAGGGCTTCCTGGACAGTCCATAGTCCTTCTCCCGACGAATGCACTACCCCTTTGATAGCTTGGAGCTCAGGATCCTTTTCAAATGCTCGCTCCATCAATTCCATCAACCATCCTCGAATAACCGAGCCATGGTTCCAAACCTTCGCAATCTCCTTATAATCTAATTCGAATTGGCTTTTCTCTAAAATCTCAAAGCCCTCTCCCATGGCCTGAAGCATTCCATATTCAATGCCATTGTGAACCATCTTTACATAATGGCCTGAACCGTTCTTACCTGTATGTACATAGCCATTTTCCAAGCATATATCCTTCATGAGGGGTTCAATCATTTCAAATACATCCGTCTCGGCACCAATCATCATGCAAGCGCCATTTCTCGCGCCTTCTACCCCACCACTTGTGCCTACATCTGCAAATCGAATCCCTTTCTCCTTTAGCATTTCGTATCTTCTTAAGGTGCCTTTATAATTGGAATTTCCGCCATCAATGATGATATCCCCTTGATCTACCAGGGGAATTAGACTTTCTATCATTTCATCCACTGGGTTTCCAGCTGGTACCATCAACCAAATAATTCTAGGTGTGCCAAGTTTATTTACCAATTCTTCGATGCTATATGCACCTACCAGCCCATGAACTTCTGCTTCCTGTATCTTTTCAGCCGATCTGTTATAGGCCACCACCCTATGCCCATGATCCTTTATGTTTCGCGCAAGATTGTATCCCATCTTTCCCAAACCTATGATTCCTATCTCCAAAACCATCACGCTCCTACTCATCTTTGATTTTCATTACTATATTTACTACCTCATTTGTATCGTTACAAACATATATTATACAAAAAAAGCCAAAAAGAACCTTTCGCCATATCATCTCGTTGATTCCCTCTAGCATTTATATTTATCATATGATCATCTATATCGCTCTAGTACTTCATTGTCTATACTCTTAACGCAGCATTGACTACATCTATTTTTTTTCATAGTTTTGTGCGTACAAATAAGACTGCCTCTATTGCTAGAGGCAGTCTTCCCTTGATATCCTAGTGACAGCGCTTCTTTCTTGATTTATCCCACATTGGGATGAATCCATTTTCTTCAAGCTTTTCATAACGTTTTTCCAACCGAGAGATGATCTTCTTTCCCTTTTCTTCAGTCATAACTCCATATTCAACATATTTAGATATTACTTCTTTTCGCTTCAATAAGATATCTTTCTGAAGTGTTGCTAGCTCTTTCTTCTGTGATTCTGTCAGCTGTACTGGCGCCTTTTCTGCATCAAGGGTGAGGGCTTCAGCGGATTGCAATGAGAATATACCGAATGTGGCCACAAATACAAGCACAAGAAAAGAAGTTACCAAAACAGTTTTGAAGTTACCCATGAATAAAATCACTCCTTTCCAGTTGGTAGTCATATTTTCTGTATCTTTAGTGTCTTTTATCCTATAAAGTATCCTCTTATCTTCCTAATTTCTCATACCCTATTCCCATGACTGCCATATATCTGGCGCATAACCTACCGTTGCCTGGCGTCCATTGCGTACAATCGGTGTTTTGTAGAGACTTGGATGATTGAGGAGCACCTCTTCTCGCAGATTTGTACTCACAATACGATCCATATTTAACTTTTTATAATCCTTCGCTTCACGATTGATTAAGTTGTTCAATCCTACAGCAGCGCCTACGCTTTGTAATTCTCCTTTGCTTAATCCCTTTATGCTCAAGTCTATCAGATGATAGCTTATTTTCCGCTCTTTAAAATATCTTTCTGCCTTCTTCGTATCAAAGCATTTTTTTACACCGAAGATTTGAATATTCATCAGCTTATACTCCCTTCACTCTGTGCTGTACTTCTCCCTTTGCTTATCAATATAACATAAAAACCATCGTCCATGATACGACTTATCCAGCATCATGATCGGTGGTTTTATTCGTTTAATCCCTATATACATTTTACTGCCCCATAGCATCATGAAGCTACCCTATGTGAACATCTACCACTTTGGCCACATAGTCATCTATTCCAGGCTTTACGATGACCACAATCGGTTGCTCTGTGATGTTTCCGATTACTGCCCGATACACCTCTAGGCCATTTTCATCCAATTTTTCTCCTCTGTGGACTGTAATATCTTTCTTATTGGCAACTTCATAATCCTCAAGAATTCCCATCACCCTATTTGCTATATCTCCCGTTGGACATTCCAGGGCTTTAATCCTCTCCATAGCATCTGTAAGCCTTAACATATCCTTGAACCTCCTCAAAAGCATACTTATCCTTCTTATTATCTCCGTTTCCCTGCTTTTGATTCTTCATTTCCTTTTATGGAGCAAATGAGCCTGAGGGATTCCCCGGACTCATCACCATCTTCATTTCCTATTTATACTTTAATTTCATGGTAAGTACAATGGATGCAAATATAAAGGTAACGATATTAGACAACATCAGTGGAATATCTCCAATGATAAATCCATAGACTAACCAAAGGAACACCCCAACAGTAAACATGCTGTACATACCTAAAGAAATCCCTGCGGTATTTTTCTCTTTTACCGTTTTTATTGCTTGAGGTAAAAATGAAAACGTGGTTAGTGCCGCAGCAATCCATCCTATAAAAGCCATATCTTGTCCCCCTTGGCTATTGTCAATCTATATACATCTATTCACCAATCATAAAATCATTTTTCCCAATTGATCTCTAGCACCACCGGACAATGATCACTGCCCATAATATTGGCATGGATTTGGGCATCCTCTAGTTTATCCTTTAATCTTTCTGATACAACAAAATAATCAATTCTCCAACCTGTGTTACGCTCTCTGGCTCTTCCCATATATGACCACCAAGTATAGGCATCCACCTCATCAGGATAAAGATATCTGTAGGTATCGATAAATCCTGCATCCAACAGCTTGGTCATTTTATCCCTTTCCTCATCAGTAAATCCTGCATTTCTTCTGTTGGTGGAAGGATTCTTCAAGTCAATTTCCTTATGGGCTACATTTAAGTCCCCACAAATGATTAGTGGCTTGTTTGCATCTAGTTTTTTCAGATGATTTTTAAAGGCTTCTTCCCATACCATTCGGTAATCAAGTCTTTCCAGTTCTCTTTTGGAATTTGGCGTGTACACTGTTATCAAATAAAATTCTTCAAACTCCAAGGTGATTACCCGGCCCTCTTGATCGTGCTCCTCAATCCCTATGCCATATTGAACAGACAATGGTTCTTTTCTGGTAAATACAGCTGTACCTGAATAACCTTTTTTCACGGCATAATTCCAATATTGACGATAGCCTTCTAACTCTAGGTCGATTTGCCCTTCCTGAAGTTTAGACTCTTGGATACAGAATATATCTGCATCCACCTCTTTGAAGTATTCTAAAAATCCTTTGCCTACACAAGCTCTAATACCATTCACATTCCAAGACACTAGTTTCATATCTTAACCTCCGTAAAGTTTTACACACTCATTTCTACACATCACACTGTTCAATTTCTATAGAATACGCTCCGCAATGGACGCATACGATAACACTTACAATATAACTATTGTCCACTTTTCCTTTTTTCAATAGCTTATTGAATGAAGTATCCTCTGTATCTTTAGAAATATTACTGGTCACATATTGACCATTTTTCGTATAAATATAGAAGTGATACTCCAGAAACTTAAAGTACTTATCCTTTACAGACTTTCCTGCCAAGCAGTTCGAACAGGGCTGGTCATAATGAGCCATGTCAAAATAAACTTCTTCTCCTTGGTGAAGCAGTCCTAGTACATCTGAAATACCAATTCCCCCCACAGGACTTTCTTCATCGTTGATCAGTTCATCATCAGGATCTATACCCAATTCATATTCCCTGCCATCAAAAATAAACTTATAATTTTCCACTTCGTACCTCCAAATATGTATTCTTACTTAAATATCTTCAGATATGACCACGCCGATAAGTCCCGGCCCAGTATGAACCACTAGCACGGGGCTAATCTGGGTGAAAACGGTCTCCTTTACATTCGGCAATTCCTTTACCTTACTTAGAAGGGCTTGAGATTCTTCATAGGCATTGCCGTGGGCTATAGCTACATTTACCTTTTTGTCCATTGCTCTTTCCTTTATAATTTCATATAGTTCTTCAATGGACTTATTTCTTCCCCGTATTTTCCGATAAGTGTAGTATACCCCGTCCTCATTAATAGAGATAATGGGCTTAATATTCAATAGTTCACCAATAGTACCTTCAACTTTTCCGATTCGTCCACCCTTTTTTAGATAATCTAAGGTTTTTACTACATAATACACATCTGTTTTCTTGATGACTTCTTTAATTTTTTCCACTGTCTTCTCAAAATCTTGAGTTTTTTCTAATTCCTTTGCTCCCTCTAGGACAGGAAACCCTGAGCCCATGGTAAGGGATTTTGAGTCGATGAGCTCAAAGGTCATATTTTCAAAGCTATTGGCAACGTTTCTAATCATATTCATGGTGCCGCTGATTGCACTGGATATAGTAACAACAATAATATGGGTATACCCCTCTTCTTGTAATCCATTGAACAGCTTTATTGCATCTTCAGGAGACGGTAAAGATGTGGTTGGAATTTCTTCATGGAATCTTTCATATATTTCCTCGGGTGTAATATCGATTCTATCCTTATATTCCCCATCGGAGTATATGACTTTTAAGGGCAATATTTTGATGCGATACTTTTCTATGATCTCTTCTGTCAAATCACATGTTGAATCTGCAACAATAGCAATCTTTGTCATTGGTATACCCCCCATTTAATAAAAAAGCTTGTCCTTCCAATTTCCACTTCATCATTCATCATTGATTATACTTCCATCTTTCCTCGCGCCGACTCATTCTAATCATCTTATGACTTCATTATATAGAAATTTTTTCTAAAAAGGAAGTCCTGTTGTATTGCTACTGCACGAACTTGTCTTTAAAACCAAAAAGAGTCAAAAGCACCATTCTCTTTTGACTCAAAAAATTCTGTAACAGTATTTAGCCTGCTGATCATGCTTTACTTATAGCCCTCACTGTTGTACTCAATTTCTTTGATATTGAACTTAGCGTAACAATATTCCCCTTCTGGAAAATGCCAGATGGCTTCTCCATAGGTTGCGATCTTTATGCCATTCATCTCTTTATAATCCTTAATAGGTGTTGACCACCTCACCTGTTGATAGAATTTACCTGTGGGAGAATAGTATCTATCATCAGAAACAAAATTAATCAATTCCCCCTTTTCATTGAAATGCAATACTGCTGATATACTATTTCCCTTATTATGAAATGTGGCTTTTACTGTCAATGGATCAATTTCTTCCCACTGAATCCTTTTATCGATGAGACTAGCGGGTGCCAATAGGCACATATCGTTGAAAACAGTAACGGTTTCACCCTGATTCATCTCCTGACCAGTGCCATGGGCCACGGTAAACAAACCAGCCAACTTGATGAGCATCACGGCTTTTCCCTCGGCATAAGAGTGAAAGCCAATCACTGAAATCCCAAACATATTCATCTTTATAAAGTATAGCCGTGTGGGGTCATCTAAAAAACTATATTGTTCGGCATCCACCTTGCCCCAGTCTTTTTGAGGGTCTATTTTAAATTCACCATCAAAGACAAGCCTTACACTTTCCACTTTCTCTTTGCCAACTACACCCACATAATGCAGATATTTTTGAACCGGTTTAGGCAATCCCCCTATATCCGCTTCTGTGAGAATCGAATTTTCTAATGTGCCTCTGGGTTCCAACCCCTTTAGAACCCCTGCGTTATATGCCCTTTTGAGACCTTGGGATGTATAGATAGAAAACAAGATGATCACAGCTATTACCACCAGTCCTATAAGGACGAGATACTTTTTATCCATTGGATACTTCCCCCTTCTCCATCATATTTCCCAGTAAATACCCTAAACAAAGAAAACCACCAATGCCAAGGATGATCCACAGTATAATGTAAGGATCTGCTTCACCAATCCTCAGATAGGCCACGGCTGACATAACCATTAAGACAAGGCTATACATCACACATTTCATCATCACAATGGTTGACAATATATATCCCCATGTCTCGCGCTTCCACAATAGAATTCCACCCAATGCGGTGGCTGGAATCAACAGTGCCAAATCTGTGGCATAAACGACCCCCGTTGGATGGCCAGTCTGCAAGATATCCTGGGGAACCTGACCCGTCATGATAAACCCTACAGACTTGGCAATCCATAGTCCGCCTAAAAGTATTGAGAAAAAGAGCATATAGCTTCCGATTTGCCTAACTGGTGTATGATCACTGAATTTCTCTGAGATCCCTTTGACATCGAGTTTTATCAATGCAAAAATAAGTCCATAGGTTGATAGGCTGAACAGGGCTACATATAGTAAAAAGAAGTTATTGAAGGATGCTGCATACAGGTAGAACATATAGTTATACACCATATACCATAATCCCCCGAGCCAAATAAGTTGGGCTCTCTGGGAACCACCCATTGAAAACCACAGTGCCCCCACCATTATGGGCACAACAACAAACAATGTCACTAAATCGTTGCCATACCATGCAGCTTTCGTTAAAGCATTATCTTGGTATAAATCTCCTATGATTAGCCCTCCCACGGAAGCAATCATCGCTAACATAATGACGATAATAGAAAGAATCATAGGTGTTTTAAATTGAGTTCTAAACATTAGATCTCCCCCCATAACAACTCAATAGATTGGAATATTTACTTTCCCTCAAAGATAGGGAAGGTACTGCTAGTGAGTGAATGAATTTTCGATGGCCTTCAAATATGCTTTGCAGGTTATGGTAGCTCCTGAAATCCCATCAATATTTGTATTTTGGTGTTCAATCACTTTGCCAATCATGCCTTTTGTTAACTCTGGTCTACGAAAAAGAACATCCTTCACAATTTCTACGTCTATGATTTTATGATCCTTAATAGTTACATTCACCTGATTGGTCCATCTCCCAGCATCATAGCTTCCAGTGTACAACCCATCTGACACAGAGGACAGGTCTATACCACTCAATTCCAAATTCCTCCCCCCATCGAGGCCACGGGTCAGGAATAACATGCCTCCAGCTGTAATAAGAACAAAGACAAGTAGGATAGATACTACAATTTTAAAAATTAATTTCATTTCAAACATCCTTTCACCATTTTCAATGGTTCATAACTTTAAAATATTTTCATAGAGTTTATTTAAACAATCACATAAGGTGTCCATCTCTTGTTGGCTCAAATTCTTAAAGAGCTCTATGAGGAAGTCCTGCATCTGTATTTGCCGTCTTTTACAGAAATTTTTGTTTCTATGGGTTAACTTCAGACGAATCAATCTCAAATCCTGGAAATCTTTTTCTATTTCCAAAAACCCTCTTTCTCGAAGCTTCAAAGCCAGCTGTTTCACATTTTGGTGGGAGGTTCCCATAAGATGGGCTACTTCACCAAGGGTCGGAGAACTGTCTCCAAACTGTGCAATGCCCATAGATAATAGCCACTGACTTATGGTCATCCCTTCGCCAAGAACTTGATCCCCTATGACTTGGAGCCTGTTTGATAACAAAAACACTCTACCAAATATATATCTTTGTTTATCCATGTTATGCATAGGATCTCCCTTGAGAAGCATCAATTTTAGTAATATGTTACGTATTATTTAAAAAAATTTATTTTCCCTCTAGAAATTGTTGAGCCGTTGTACGAACCGATCGATATTTTCCATAGAAATCATGGATACATCGCTCTTCATATCCATAACAGAAAGGGTGGGGTCGTTCTTAGACGCTGCCTTCGATACCATTTTGGTGATGGCTTTTTCTGCAAAGTTCATATCACTAAAACGCATTTCACCCCCAAAGCTTTCCTTTGCCGCCGCATTACTCAAAAGTTCTTGGGGAAATGAGTTTTTCAACTGCATCTCAGCATGATTTGGAAACATGCAGCATATAAACAATCCCAGTTTCTTATTCATTAAGAGATTAAGATTTTGTGTGCAAAACTCTTTAATCTCCTTTTGAATTCTTCCTGCATAGATAGACCCACCGATAACTACCCGATCATACTTGGTAAGATCAGGCGCCACGGCCAGTTTTAGATCATACACATCCACTGTGCCTGGAAATTTTTCTGAAAGTATCGCTGCACATTTGCCTGTTGTACCATGCTTACTCCTATAGACGATTAACGTGTTCATTTTCATACCTCCAATGATTTAAATAATGGATTTTCCCATTTCCTCTATTTTCTCAGTTAGTTTTCCAATGCTATTTGTCATTATATTCATTTCCTCTTCACTGAAGCTGCTAAACAGATCCTTGATAAATTGATTATCTTGATCCTGGCGTTTTTCCCAGAATGCCTGGCTTTTCTCCGTCAATTTAAGTCTGATGGCCCTGGCATCTTGTTCATCCTTTTCGATTTTCAAAAACTCTTTTTCCTCCAGTTTTAATGCAAGTTGCTTCACATTTTGGCGGGAGCTGCCCATGAGCTCTGCTACCTCACTGAGGGTAGGCGGATTGTCTCGAAATTGTGAGATCATCACGGTCAGAAACCATTGCTTCGTAGTCATATCATCCTTTCCTAAATATTGATCTCCTATGACCTGCAGCTTATTTGCAAGGAGAAACAAACTACCAAATACATACCTCTGCTTATCTAAAATTGTCATTTGTAAAGTCCTCCATCCATTTTGTCGGTGTAGTTTATGTAATATATTACTTATATAAGTAATATATTACATAAGCACCCTCCCGTCAAGTACCTTTGATGAGTTTTTACAGAAATATTTTACATCTCTTTCCTCAGTCCCCTTCACTGCTGTTCCATATGTCATGCCTATGGGGTATGTAAGGGCCTGTCAACTGCTGCCTTACATACCCCCTAGGCAACATAATTTGAATATAATCTCAATACCTTTAGTATTTCTATACTATCAGATCATCTTTATTATGACTTCTCTTTTATTCTTTTGATACCTTCAACAAAGGCATTTTTTCCTCCTTGGGCGGGATGTCTTACCCTCTGACAGCTAATATGCAGCTTGTTTAAGGTTTGTTCTGCTTTACCCCCTACGGCAACAACTTCCTTTATATTGAACATTTCAATTAGTTGTATAAGAGGCTTCTCACCAATGAGCAGCTCCCCCTTTAAGGGAGCTCGATTACTCTGTGGCTCTCCTTTCTTGTGGGGATGAAAGGGGAAGGCGTTCCATGCCAGGGATATGATATCATATTTCAACAACGTTTCCCATATGATCGTAGCCGTAGCTTCCTTTAACAATTTATCTTTTTCTGTCGCCAATCGGTAACCAGCTTCTTTTCCAAAGAGGTTGAGTCCTGACATATTATTCATGAGAAGATGCTCACTGGTAAAGGGAACCCCCGTCAGGCGGCAGCCTCTATAGCCTGGTGCCTCACCAACAAGGAGAACCTGGGGCTTTTTTTTGTACATCTGCTTCAAGTACAGGAGGAGATTGTTTCTTCTTACCTCATTGTCAAGGGATTCATAGGAATATTGATTATATACATTGGGCGTGATTTCTGTTGCTGCCAGTTCTTCTACATAATCTTTTAGTTTCTTTACCATTTCACCAATCCTTTGTATGAATTATATTGATTACCAATATTATATACCTGACCCTTTGTTTCTTCAATGAAACGCAATATTTACCAAGAGCCTTGGAGATAATATTCATGTTTATACAGGAAATATATATAGAATTGTAGAATATAATCTCTACACCTATACAATAGTTCATCGAAAATATAGTGAAGAGGATGTGAATCTATGCAATTTTTAGTGACTGGCTATGACGGAACAGACGAAGGGGCTCTCGAAAGACGACTTGCGGTTCGCGGTGACCATATGAAGCTTGTGGAAGCCATGCAGAAAGAAGGAAAGCATTTGTACGCCGTTGCCATACTGGATGACAATGAAAAGATGATTGGCTCCGTACTTATTGTAGATTTCCCTACAAGGGAAGAACTCGACGAATGGTTAAAAATTGAACCTTATGTTACAGGGGATGTATGGAGACAGATCGAGGTCCGACCTTGCAAAGTTCCACCTATGTTTATGGCATTACATCAATAAAGCATATCTCTTTTTTGCTAGTTTTGTGCAATCGCCAAACAACATAGCACAGGATATAAAATGATAATAGGCCAAAAGAGTATACTCTTTTGGCCTATTATCATTTTATAATCAATCTTTAAAAATCAACCCTCAATCTAGAAGGGTGCATACCCTTGATCGCTCCACCATTCTTCCCTGTATCGATTGTACTGGGCAGTGAATTGCTCTAAATGGACATTTTCCCAATGAATCAGTATCTCAAACAATTTCCTAGCTGTTTCATGGTGGCTATTCTTTTTCGCATCCTCATAGAAGTCGATGGATGCTTTCTCCATTTGTACCCCAATACCAAATACAGACAGTGCAAGACTGACAGATTTGTTATCTATTTTATTCCAGTCGAAAATTTTAGGCGACGGGGCTTCCGATAGAAAAGATAATGCAAAATCATCGTCCTTTCCATCTTTAATCTGATCAAAAAGTAACCTTAAATACTCTGCATGCTTAAATTCCTCATCTGCCAGCTCATTGAAAGCCTCTTCACTTTCTTTATTGCCAGCTTGCTTCGCAGCCATCTTATAAAACTCATAACCTTCAATCTCGTTCAATATGGCTTGTTTGATAATGTCTAGTTCATTTCGCTCCATGCGCATTTCCCCTTTCAAAAGGATATCATTATATAACTGATATCTTCTTACCCACTTTTCAGTAGGTTCTAACCATCTTGTCTATGAAATTTCATCTGCTACATTCACAATGGACGAAACTGCTTTTATTCTTGTGGCAGTAATTTTACCTTCTACTTTATTCAGGTTTTTAATCTTTAAAGTCGGATCTGTTACTCCACATTCATCCATAATATCTTCAAGTACTTTGAATTCCTTTCTCCTTATAACAACTTCTACCTTGTATCTTCTACCGCCATTATTTCCTCGGGCTAAAAAATTATTCACTGTATAGCCTTCTTCTCTAAGTTTTTCTGCAATTTCGATCATTTTGTTCTTATCATTAAAGAATATATCTACTTCTAAAATGCCTAGGGCAAGTCGTTCTTCGATTATACTTCCGATGAACACTCCTAGCGTTTTCCCTAGGGCATACGCAACTGCAAAATGAAATCCTTTTGAACTAGTCACCTTGCCGACAACGGTTGCAAAAATGATAGCATCTGCAAATACTAATAAATACACTGGGTTCATGATTTCTTTTGCCATCAATATACTCTTCAATGTTGCTAAAATATTCGTAAGTGCTGTTATTAAAAACAACCCGATCAACGTTAATATTATATGTTGTGTCATGAAGACACCTCCTTGTTCATTT
>CALECF010000021.1 GCA_937948705.1 uncultured Anaerosolibacter sp.
AACCTACAGCTTCGAGTACAGCACTTCCAAGGTTAAGTTGCTCCGCCTGCTGCTAAAACGACCATCATAACACATGTAGCTCAGCTAATTTTAGGACGTTCCCATTTACTGGAGGGTTATCCGCTACACATGCCAATATTGGTTCACCACTGTTTCGTTCCAACAACCGCCATCGGCTTCCTTCAGACCCTCTCGTCGCCGAAAACGCCCTTGCTAACAGCTTGTCTTCCCATTAGCTAGGTGACAGGTTATCTTTCAAACCATCGGCTCGGCAACATGCCTCGCAAACAGGAAAAGAACCCCTTTAAGGGGTTCTCTTCTGAAGCATGCATATTAATGTTCTAGCTCTTTTTCTGTTCGCAAGTGATTTGGGATGAACTTTTTTGCCTTCGTATGATCATTTCCAACGTAGATTAAGTCAGCCTGAATATTTACACTATGATTAAATTTATCATGGTCTACTTCTACATTGTCTACCCTTGCATCATCTTGATGATAATCTAGATATTGAGACAATACATCTCTAGCGCTGTTTTCACTTACATCGCCATCATAAATTCCCAAATATTCCTTGTCAGGCACCTCAATATATAGTTTATATTTATCACGAAGCCTAACTCTTCTTTCACTAATGCTATTTAGCATCTACTCACTTCCTTTCATTACCTTTCTGATAACAAGGAGTCTATATTTATTATTACCTTTTTACCAAAAAGCTTACTGAAAGAAAGTTACCATTATCATACACTTTATTAAATATCATAGGTGTTCATTTCTTCAGATAAAATCAACTGACCCACAAAATTTTCCTTGGCTTCCTGTAGGATCTCATCCATGGAATATCCTGGCCAAAAATGGGTTAGCATTAATCTCTGTACATTGCTTTTCATTCCAATTTCGGCTGCTTCTTTTGCTGACAAATGAGGAGTATCCATTGTTTTATCCCGTTCAAGGGTGCCACTTTCACATAAAAACAAGTTTGCATCTTGGGCCAATTGGAAAATCTGATCACAATATTTTGTATCCGCAGAATATACAAATTTACGCCCATCTTTCTCAATCGCTACACCATAGCAGGGTATTGGATGTTCCATTTTTTTAAACCGAATTACTAATCCGTTTAATGTAATAACCAAATCCTCATAAATCTCCTTCATAAGAAAGGCTTCTTGAAACTGAAGCTTATTATAGTCCTCATTTGGCTCATTTGGAGCATATAAAGGAATTGACTTAGTAATCATCCCTTTTGATCTTTGAATACCTATGGCATACCGAAGTACCATAGCATCGGCAATATGGTCACTATGAAGATGACTAATAATAATCATATCAAGCTCCTCAAAACTCTTAATTACTTGCTGAAGTCGACTTAATGTACCGTTACCACAATCGATTAAAATTTTTGTGTTTTCATCTTCAAAAAGATAACCAGAGCATGCACTGCCTGCCCGGGGATACGGTCCTGAATTTCCTAATACGGTAATCCTCATAAAAAGCTCCTTTCAAAAACCATTTATAGATATAATGTACCCATATTCGCCAGAAACCAACTACTTCACTTTTAAAAAAGACTTCCCTAAGAAGTCTTAATTACGATGATATAAACCCTGAAATAATTTAGTTTTTTGCAAACTCAGCAATATCGGCATCGCCAATATGCCTCCACCAGCGGCTTGTGTCACATTTGCCAACACATTGGGCAGCGCCGCCCCAAAACCATATAGCATCGTCTCATAAGCAAGATATCCTGCCACCATGATGACGCCCCCGACAGCCACAGATATAACAAATCCGATTAATCTTCTCATGAATGATCCATGCTCACTTACCAGCCTATGATAAATAAATCCCACTACCAAGGCATCTAGGCCTTTAATGATAAAGGTAGCCGGTGCATATACACCGTATCCTGAGAAAACATCCGCAAGCATAGATCCTACAGCTGCTGCCAAACTTCCTACTATGGGTCCTAATAAAATACCACTTAAATAAACCACACTATCTCCAATATGAATATATCCTTTTGTAGGTGTAGGAATTTGAATTAGCATTGTTCCTACCAATACAAGGGCAGCCATCAACCCTGCAAAAACCAATTTTTTAATACTCATTTTCCACATTGTACTGATCCCCCCTTAAAAATTGTATGCATATTTTTTCTATTTTCATTATATCATTTCCCTCAAATCAAGTAAATACCACATATAAAATCCTAAAAAAAGAAGCATTGTATCGATACAATGCTTCTTTTTTTAGGATTCTGTCCAGGTTTCTAATTTTTCCATATTCTTTACGATTATTTTTTTTCCGCTAATATCGATGGATCCTTCTTTTTTAAATTGGCTTAATGCTCTACTAACAGTTTCCCTTGCTGTTCCAATCATATTAGCCAATTCTTGTCTGGATAACTCTAATTTTAATTCAATCACACCGTTTTTCTCAATACCGTGCTCTTGGGCAAGCTTAATGATCATTTGAGCAGTTCTTACATAGGTATCACTTAATGCCATTTGCTTTAATTTCATTTGTGACATATACAATCTTTTGTTTAATATTTTTATAATTTGAAGAGCCAAATCTGCATTCCGTTTTACCAGTTCTTCCAATTCTTTATTCATAATCATTCCTATGACTGCATCTTCAATAACCTCCGCAGTGGCAGGATACTGCACATCATTAAAAATCGTTACTTCTGCAAATACATCTCCATCTCCATAAATGTTTAGAATCAACTCCCTACCATCGGAGGAAGTCTTTGAGATTTTAACCTTCCCTGATTTAATAAAGAAGATTGCTTCTCCTGGATCACCCTCCATAAAGATAATGGTTCCTTTTCTATATTTTTTCTCCAATGTTATAGACGTAATTTTTTCAAGTGCTTCATTACTTAAATGGGCAAAAATTGGAATATGCTTTATAAATGCAATACTTTTGTTCATTTTATCCCTCTTTCTTGAAAATATTGTTGATGCCTGTTCTTATCATATACCCTATACCGTATATTTTAAATAGTTTTGTGACAAAGTGATATATATCACGCAGATTTGTGACTTACATTGTTTTTTAGATATCTTTTCCATAATATAATAGACTTATCAAAAGATAACAACTGTGTACGAGGAGTGATATAGATGGATGCACCTAAATATGCCAACCTACAAAAAATAAGAAATGGAAATAAAACCTATGCCGTGACCCCAAGGATTCCAGGGGGATTCATTAAGCCTGAGTTACTCGTAAAAATTGGGGAAGTAGCTCAAAAATATCAAGGTACCTTAAAAATAACTTCTGGTCAACGAATTATGATTACAGGCCTGAAAGCTGATGATGTCAATAAGGTCTGGGAAGAACTAGGAATGGAGCCTGCAGTCTTATCTCCCTACTCTGTGAAAAACGTAGAAATGTGCCCTGCATCCTTCTGCAAACGTGCGAAGCAAAATTCATTAAGATTAGGTATGAAGCTTGAGAAAACCTTCTATGGTGCCCAGACACCTAACCGTACCAAGATTGGTGTCGCAGGGTGTAGAAATGCATGCACCAGTGTATATGCCAAGGATATCGGTGTCATTGCAGATGTGGACGGCTACATTGTAACCGTAGGTGGCAGCGCTGGCTTTCACCAGAGACTATCTGATATTGTAACGATAGGATTAACAGAGGATCATGCTTTTCTTCTTGTGAAGGTCATTGTGGACTACTACAATGAGCATGCTGGCACTGGGGAAAAATTAGGAGATTTTATTGATAAAATAACTTTTGCAAAATTTCAACAGGATGTCATTGAACGGTTCAAGATTGAAAAAAGTAAATAATGTGATTTAAATCATAGATAGCTAACATGAAGGGAATTATAATTACAATATAAGGAGGCGTTAAAATGAGTAGATTTTTAGGTCCTATACACCACTGGTTATTCAAGAAGATACAACTACATGAAGCGTTGGAGGCTCAATTAATTCATGTCTACGCTTCAAAGTATGGTCATGAAATCAATGGGATGGTAGAAAAAACCGTCAATAAATACGGTCATCCTCTATCAGATGCACCGCTAGATCAGTTGATTGATACAGACAATATTCATGGCTGGCTTCAAAGTAGAATATCAATTGCCGAAACACGACAAGCTGCTATTCTCACATCTGTGTTTCAAAGTCACGGCCAAGAAGCTGTAGAAATAGCCATGGACTTATATAGGCAACAGGGTGTTCAATCTGGCTCAGATGCAAAATCAAAAGGGCAAGTAGAAAGTGCGCCTGCTATCTATAAGGCACTCAACAATTATATACTTGAAGGCATGCCCTGTGATAATGTAAACAATGTAACGGTAGCTGACCCTGATCTAGTTGAGTGGAAAAATACACAATGTCTCCACAAGGGCTATTGGGAAGCTGTTGGCGCCGATATTGAGGTATTCTATCAGTTAAGAGCTCAGTGGGTGAAATCTTTTGTAGAAAACGCCAATGAAGCATTTACTTATAAAGTAAGCAACGGAGACTTGAATGATACAACTGGTTTTGTGCATCAAATTATTAAAAAATAAAAGAGAATATAGGAGGAATAAACATGAAAATTACAAGGGATACTTTTATAAGTGAAGCATTACGATTAAATCCAAAGGCGGCAGAAATCCTTATGCGCCATGGTATGGGATGCTTAGGATGCCCTTCATCTCAAATGGAAACCTTAGCTCAAGCAGCTGATATTCATGGTATCGATTTAGATGTTCTTATCGAAGAACTAAATCAATAGCAAAAAGGAATGTCCCTAGACCTGTTGCGTCTAGGGACATTCCTTTTTTATATATTTATAAATAGGCTTTCAAGGCTTCTTCATTTAAAATAATAATTTTTTTGATTCCTTTGACCTTTAGAATACCCTCTTCCTGCATTTTTCCTAACTTTCTGCTGATTGTTTCCCTAGTGACACCAATATAATTTGCAATTTCCTCCCTACTTAAGGGCAGTTCTATCTCCCTAATGCTTCCTCTACTTTTCGTATATTCTGGAATGAGTTCTAAGAGAAATGTGGCAATTCTAGCTTCGATATCCTTTGTCCCTAGGCTTTGAATTAATGTTTCCATTTTAATCAATCGCTCCCCCATAACCTCTAAAATCTTCATAGAGATTTCGGGCCGCTTGCCTAGTATCACTTCAAAGTTTCTTTTTGTCAAAATACAAGTATTTACATCTTCAAGGGCTTCTACATTAAAAGTCAGCTTCTCACTTCGAAATAGACTTAGTTCTCCAAAAATATCTCCTTCAGATAATATATATAAAATTTGTTCTTTTCCCTCTTTTGTATATTTAAAAACCTTTACTCTGCCTTGATTTATAATATAAAGGCTCTCCATCTGATCTCCTTCAAAGAAGAGAATCTCACCCTTTTTATAATCTTTATTTATTTTAAGACTATTTAGCTCAGCCAATTCCTCCTGGGACAATGTTGAAAATATAGGCACTTTACTGGCACAAAATTTATGGGTACATTTCCCACAGTTACATCCCTTATGATTCTTTTCTACTCCCACAGCTTCACTCCCTCTCCTATCCTATATCTTACCCTAATTATACCATACATAACAAAAGCATCTAGTGCTCTACCTAAAAGGAAATAAACAAAATGACCCCTATTTGAGAGGTCATTTTAAAATTATTCATCTACTCTATTCAATTCCTCGATTGCATCATAGATAGGCCTATAATCAGGGGCTAGCTTTCTTGCTCGATATAGATGCCATTTTGCTTTATCATATCTACGGGTATATAGATAAATCAACCCAAGATTATGATGCCCATATCCATTCTCTGGATGTATGCGGACAAGCTGCTCCGCATACTTCTGAGCTATCTTATACTGTTTTAAATCTTCACCAAATAGTTTTGATAAATTTAGCAATGCCGATGGATTGCCAGTATCGTATTTGAGTAATTGTTTATTATATCTTATTGCTTTACGGATCTGCCCAGAATGCTGATAGCAAATGGCCAAACTATAATAAATATCCGTTTTAATTTCTTGTAAATCCTTTGATCCAATTCTAATTGACTTTTGATAACAGCCAATTGCTTCATCATAGCATTCCAATTCGTATAAAATATCACCCTTAAGTTTCCAACTCATGGATATACCAGGATCTTCTTCAATTCTTTTATTCAAATATTCCATGGCCGTATCAAGGTAACCCTCATTCAGATAGGCAGCCAACAGATTATTACAAAGATACTGATCCTGAGGATTGATCTTTAACCCATCCTTGCATATACCAATGGCTTCTTCCCACAGTCCGTTCAGAATTAAGAAGCTACTCATGTTCAAATAGGCTTCTGAGGATTCAGGCTGCAGCAGTGCTTGAACTTTAAGATGCTTCAAACTTTTTACAAGATCACCCTCAGCTTCATAATAATAAGCAATGTCCTCAAAGATGTAATATCGTTTATACTTCTTTAGAAAGTATGGGTTATATTTATAGATGTACCGCAATGCAACTTCTGCCACATCTACTCTTCCCTGTCGAAAATGCAGCTGCACCTCTCTAAAAAACACCCTCCATGCACTAGATTCCCAGGGCAGGTTCGTAAGCTGATATTTCTCTACCCAAAGCTCCACCATTTCTTTTTTATTTGTTAACTGTTTTGGAAAAAACACTTGATCTCCTATCCACTGCAGGGGTATGAGTTTTTCAATATGCTTCTGGAAGCCCTTTTCTTGCGTGCAAGGGCAGAGATATAAAATCGCCCAAAATCCCGGAATACCTTTATGTGATTTTCTATATTGGATTTTTTGAAGAATTTTCTCTCCACCCATTCCCTCTGGGAGTTGCATATCTAGTACTTTCTCCATATAGTCATCCCTCAACTGCTCTGTCGGAAAAAAAACATACAGTTTATGCAAATATAGCACCCCTTTCTGTTAAGGGACTATATAGTCAATTCCTTTAACATTCCTTATTCCAATACATAATATTCTTATACCTTTGAAGGGTGATGATATTTAGTATTCATTGACTGTACTTTTTATTTTTTTATCTACTTCATTCAGCACATGTTCTATTTTCGAATGAGCCACCGTGAGTTCTTTACGAATCCGTGCTAAAAATTCATCTCCTTTTTCCCCATCTTCTTTGCCTAAATACTGATTCAAGCTGATCTGATTGTCCTCTTCTTCAACCAATGTTCTTAACTTTTCATAGGTAAACATTCGATAAACTTTCTTCCCTTTTACAAGGACCGATATCCCTCTGCCCAATAGCCTATTTACGATTCTTTGTGTTTTCTCTAAACCTTCCTTTTCGATAATCTTAATTTCGTTTTCATTGGTAATCCGTCCAATCAAATTTCCACTTGCATACATAAAATAATTTTCATCCAGGGTAATTTCCTGATCCTTGTTCAAACGCATAAATTTATAATCTAACATACTAATTTTTCTATTCTTATTAAAGGCTAAAAGATAAGTTTCTCGAACGCTCCAGTCCATATTTTTAATCTCAATTAGTTCGCCATTGGCATAAACATAGGTTGTATCCTCCATCAGATGTTCTGGAATTCGAAGCTTCTCTACACATCTTGTTTCTAAGTTAATAATAATATCTCCCTTTTCTTCCTGTATACACTTGCCTAACACATAAAAACGCATAGACTGTCCTCCCTTCTTAAACCAAAATACTATCTTTTTTCAGCTCCCTGCGATGGAGTGATTCAATTAGTTCTTTTTCGCCCTCTGTCAAGCCATACAAGCTATAAATCATTTGATCTAGGACTTTTTGTTTATCCGGTTCTTCGCCATTCTGAATCATATCATCTACAAGCCTCACTATATTGTCTTTCGTTTCTTTTGGCATATTTATCTGAATCGGCAATTCCTTTAGTGGGTTGGAATATAACTCTAACTGTTCACCCTTTCGTTTCCCATTGTTGTATAACCAGAAATACATCAATTTTGAGTTTAATTGTCCTAATACTAGTTTGAGACTTATACTTGTTTCAACTGGTGTAATAAAGTATACATCAGCGCTGGCATACCACGGACCGTCATGATACGCAAACCTGTTCTCCCTGCCTCGGTGGGGCACAATGATTTTCCCACCTTCAAAAATCTCCTGATTCCTAGGCCATTGGAGAGCATACCATGGCCTCATACCTTTCAATATTTCTCTTCTTTGATCAAGGACATCCTTGTACTTATGTAGATGTTTGGAAATAATTATATTTAGTACCTCTTCAGGTAAGTTTTTATTGGATATATAAAGAATATATTTCTCTGTAGTTTCCTTGACCCTATATCTCTTAATATCACTATTCTTGTACATAGGTTTTAACCCACTATATATGTCAAACCCAAGTTTTTCTGCCTCCCCCTTCGATAAAACAAAAATGCCTTCACCAATAACGTACTTATAGGTTTCTGCTGCTTCAGTGGATATCTTTTTGATCAACATTTCTTTAGTAATCCTATCTGCACCGCTGACGATGCCTTGGTTTACAAAACATAGTTCTCTAAGGGCATAGTCCTTTCTATTAAAAATCTTATCCAATAGACAAAGATTCTCTTGATCAGAATTGATATTGATATGGCCTTTTTCATTATATAGTCGTTCTTGATTCTCCAGGGTATAGCTATTGATCACTGTTGTCTCTACATACGGATTGTTGAGAAGCATCTCTACATTTCCTTCTGGAAGACTTTTTCCTAAAAAGCAGCGAATATCTACAGGAGTAGCAATCCCCTGTTCTTTGGTTATTAAAAAAATGATGTTATGTTGTCCCCTTGCTGATTTGAAAATCTCAAAATGATTAAAGTTAATAATTTCTCTAAAAGAGCAATTGTCTCTCAAGTATTTTCTCAGTTTTACTGCACCGTCTGCTGTTACAAAGTAATTTGTAGTAATAAAACACAATATTCCCTGTTTTTTTAGTAACTCCATTCCTTTATATATGAAAAAATAAAAGTAATCCATCTTGCCTTCATAATACATTGCACCAAATTCTGTGGTTTTAATTTCATCGAAAATTACCTTATTTCCTTTTTCCCCAATATAAGGAGGATTGCCTGCTACAATATCAAAACCATTACGCTCCTCTATAACATTTCTGAAGTTTTGATCATTGTATAGCCATTCTTTGGTGAGACTATCCCTACTAAGGATATTTAATTGCAGTTTAGACTCTTTGTCATATTCATCCTTATCATATACTAGGGAAAACAGCGTCATTCTCAACATAATCACTGGAAATACTTGCACGTCTACAGCAAATAGAATGTTCTCCACAATGTACTTTTTGATGAATACTTCTGAAACCCTCTTCTCTAATTGAATATACAGATTTTTTATAAGGTAAAAAAGAATTTCAAAGCTTTGAAGTATAAATAGTCCAGTCCCACAGGCGATATCAATCAATTTTATATTCTTTAAAGCTGTCAATATTTTCGTTAAAGATACAGGATCTAGGCAAAACTTCCCTTGGCAAATGGTGTGTATTGTATTTTCATCAATACCTGTTTCTTTATGTAAGTATACGGCAATACATCGCTTGATCATATAGCTGCTAATGTGGTTGGGTGTATAAAAGCTTCCTGTTTGCTCTCGCAAAGTGCTGCTCAAATAATTTTCATACCAAACCGCCATGTCTATAAGCCTTAGGTCACTATATCGAACTGCCAACTCCATCAGTCCATTAGCGGTCACTTCAGAATGAGGCATATCCTTAATGAGATGACTCAATGTGGTATGTCCGTAATCACGGGAGAACTGCAACATTAAAATCTGCACAACCGCCTGATCTTTAGGGACATCAAGTTTTTCAATATCTTTTAACAGTTCCTTTAATCGCTCTTCTATATTCTTATTAATCATTTTTCCCCACCCATATCCTAGTATCGATATAATATAGGAAGGTGTATATACACCTTCCTCATTCGTTCCTATAATTCATATGCCTTACTATTTCTATCAGAAAAACATGGTATTTTCGTTCTTATACGATCCACCAAATCCATATCAATATCCTGTTGTTTGATTTGTTCCTGATCATCTAATTCAACCAAGACCTTACCCCACGGATCTACAATGAGACTTTTTCCCGGGAAATTTGCTTTAAACTCACTGCCAATTCTATTGACTGCCACCACATACATTTGGTTCTCTATTGCCCGTGCAATCACCAGGGCTTTCCAATGTTCAATTCTGGTTTCTGGCCACTGGGCTGGTATAAACAGCACTTTTGCATCCTTTAATGCGACAGTGCGCGTCAACTCAGGAAATCTTATGTCATAACAAATAATGGCTCCACAAACTACTTCATCTAAGGTAAATACCTCTGTTGCTGTTCCTGCAGTCAGAAACTCGTGCTCTCTAGCTTGCTGAATCAAATGAGCTTTATCATAATGAGATTTCACATTACCTTCTCGGTCAAAGGCGTAAAGCCTATTATACACCTTAGTTCCTTGTATATCTGCAATTGACCCAGCTACAATATTTACATGATGCTTTCTCGCCAAATTACCAATTATTGTTTTCGTGGGCTCTCCACCCTTATCAGCAATGTCACGTAAATTTTTCATACTAAAGCTTGTATTCCACATTTCTGGAAGTACGATAATATCCGGTTGGCCCTCCACTGCGTTTTCAATCATTTCTACTACCTTTTTCCGATTCAACTCTGGATTTCCCAGTTCAATATTTATTTGAAGGATTGCAATTTTCATATGTTTTAGCTCCTTTCTACCAATTTTACGCGAACTTCCTATCCTAGCTTCATCGGCTTTTCAATTTCTTAACAAAACCAAGAAAAACTCAAACTTATGTTTATTTTTTTATTTTATGCCGATATATTCATTAAACATACTATTAGAATGGATGGTGACCACAATGACTTCTAAACGAATTTCCTCCGTAAGTAAAGCAAGAATCTATACCATGTATGTGGATCGCAATACCCAGGTTAACAATATTCATAGGTTAAGTCCCATTAGCAAGATCAATAAAACTACCAACGAGAGCTTTAATACCTCTGAGAATATATTTTTAGGCACTTCAAACTTTTATGATAGCTTAAAGAAACTTAAGGAACAATATTTGTCCTTCTATAAAGTAGAAAAGGAATTGGAAGATGCTCTAGAAGAATTCACCCATAGAGAACATCCGAATCTACTGAAGACAATTGAAAACCTTATTACAAAATATAACCATGCTATCGATTCTTTAAAAGAGTTTGATACCTACTTTGGCACCAATCACTGTAAAAATATCCATGACATTATCCTAATCTACCAGGGTTCAATGGGTAAAATAGGCATTATCATTGATAGGAGCTTTCATCTATCTTTTCACAAGGATAAATTCATCCAAACATTCCAACACAATAATCAATCTATTGAATTTTTATTCAATACAAAGAATGGCCTAGTGAGAAAACTCTACAATGCCTTCCGAGATATTAAAGTGTCTCCTCACCATGGAAAATATTCTTCAAATCCTTCCGAGTCCACTTCTATTATTGATAAAAGGTTATAGTGGTGATTATTTTATTCTATACTTGATTCTATCTCCTAAATCAATATATGAGATATTATATTGCTCCAACATCTTTTTCAAGGTTGCTCTTCTAAGCTTTGCTGTGTTCTGAAATTCTTTAAGATACGCTTGTGCTTTTTCAATGCTTTTCCCATCATCATAGGTATGTGCAAATTTTTGTTCAATCATCACATACTTTATAATCTTTAATTCTTCCATCAGTAGTACATGAGAAGCCATCACTTGTGGATTATTTGGCACCTTTATAAGCATCATCAATAGTTCATCAACGAGTTTCATCTTTTCATCTAAGGACTCAAAAGATAGCTTTTGCCCTTGTGTATATTTTTGGTTCCAGATCACAGTTTCTGCTAACACAGGATACATTGCCTCTTCTAAAGGCTGAACTACCTCTAGGTACTTAAAGATCTCTTGTTTCCCATGGTTAACAGTCATATAATGGTTGATAACTGGGCTTCTACTTCCTAGAAAAATACCTAACATCATCACAAATCCCAATAGGATGCCATAGAAAAATATATTGATTTTGAATATCCTTGTTGTTTTATTCCATGACTTTTCGCCCTTAAATTCCGTCATTATAAATCACCCTTCTTAGTATTTCTCCCTATACTATTTCTATATCATTCTACCAATTCCTTTCTGTATCCCTTAAAATATATGAAGGAGCTGTATATTACTGGCACAACCTTGAGCAGGCGTCAGTAGGCCATTGATCCCTTTGCAAAATAAAAACTCGACATCGTCGAGTTTTTATAAAAGTATATTAATGATTCTTTTTCAGATACATCCCATCGCCAACCTTTTTTACCCCATCTATTTCTTGAATCAATCGATCTACAATAAGGTCCATGTCCTTGTAGTGAATATCTATTTCTTTTTTCTTCAAATATTTCATGATTGTTATCAATCGAATGGGATAATTGCATGGATTTTTAAAATATGGATGCTTCTCAATGCTTTTCTTAATTGCATTTTCATCAATATCATATATTTGAACTACTTTTTCAATATCCATATTTCCCTCTAGTTTATGAATATACTGATCAATTTGGCTTGTAGATTTATTGTACTTCTTTAAGAACTTTTTCAAGTCTCTCAAAAACCTAAGATCATTTTTCACTTCTTCTAGACAGACATGCAAATCAAAATTTGTCTCTTCGTCACACGAATCTACCAGATCCGATAATGCTGTTTGCATATGCTTATTTTTTCCCCCTTTGAATACACCTGATTAAAACTTTCTTACCTTACATTCTACAAGTTTTCTTTTTTTCTGTCAAATTCATTATATACCAATCCTATTTCCATCAATCTTGTTTCTCTCTTTTTAAAATACAACAAATCGTTCTTCCATTTACAGTTGGTGCACTGGTAGCCAGTTCCCATCCTTCTTCGCCGAACTTATTAAGCTCATCTTCATCTTCTTTGCTAAGTACTAAATTGGTAACGCCTTTTGATTTGAAGTTCAGTATTTTATATTCCCACTTTTTCATCATTCAAACCCCTTTTATACAAGATCATTAAAACTTAATATCTCATCTTTAAAATGCTTCCCTTTATCTTCTAATATCATTTCAATAATTTTCTTCGCTTTGGTACGATCTTCCTCTGAGGTGCATTCTAGTTCTAACCTATTATTTTTTAAGACCATTTCACCAAGAATTCTCTTTTGCCTCATCATTTTGAAATAGAGACATCCGGTCTCCTCATCATCCAAGATGATTTCTTTATGGGCTAGGAAAACTTCCTTTATATTCCGAGCGTCCTGGATTAGATACACGCTCTGCCATACATAATATAAATCGTCGCCTTCTTTTTCATTCTGCATCGTTAATTCTTCAACAACCCCGAGATGCTTATAGAGTACTTCACTATGATCTTTAAGATACATCTTCCAGTTTGAATAACGATTTTTCTTTTTGAAACTCTCAAAACCTTCTAGCATACTCCTTTCGATGCTAGTTTTAAAAGCACTTGGGATGTACTGCTTATTTCCTGCTAACCAACATTGATCAGGAATACCTGTAATCCTTCCCATCACTAATTCTTTACCCTGAATATCTAAAATATTTTCCTGTTTGATATCATAAATTTCCTTGCTAAAAATGTCCTTAATCGTAACATATTCGTTTTTCGTTCCAACTACATCATAGATACTTAAATATGAATCCACTAATTTATTGATAAAATCAATTTCCTCTTTTGACAAATCATCTTTTGATGCAGTATAATACTTTTCCAAAAAACTTTGCCCATCCTGCAGCTTATAATCATAGATGAGCCATGAATTAAAATCTAAGTGTAATTCACCATTCATTCCACCTTGTCCAACAAAAGTATAAAAATAATCCTTAGCAGCTTCAATTTCTTCTGCAAATGATGGTGAGGACAGAAAAGCTAATACCCCATCCTCAATCTTCAACTCTAAATCTTCAATTTTCATCTATATCTCTCCCCTTCATTCATCACAATCATTCTTCCAATTTTTGAATTATAATACCATTATATCCATTTATCCATCGGAACAAAAGCATTTCATGTCTTAAGGTTAAAGAAATGCTTTTCTTGTTCATAGGAATGAATCGTTTCTATAGATGAGTAAACCAGGCATACGCCTGGCCTATAATAATGCTTTCTTTCCCTCAAGCTTCAATATATAAGATAGAGCTGGAGCATCCTTATGAAAATTTTCCAGTCTCATAATCTCTCGGTCGTCTAAGGTATATAATTTGTTGAATAACTGTACAATATCCGATTTCTGCAAATCAGTAAAATGAACAGTTGAAAAATTTTCAATGATGATGTCGGCCAATTCCTTATCGATACCAAATATATCATAATCACTCTTTTTAAATATCCCTCTAATAGATGCGTTTTCATCCCCTTGCAAATCCAATAATCCAATATGATATAGTATATCAAACTCTTGGCCCAAATTCTTTACGAAATTTTTCCACTTTTCCAAGCCCTTTTCACTCAATTTTTCGTGTCCTAATCCCCTATCCTCAATGAGACGCATAAATACAATTTTTGCACAATGATTAAAACAGGATTTATATAGAAATAGTCTACACCATTCTTCTTCATCTATATCCATGTTGAGCCGACTGTCTATCCTCATTTTCTTCATAACACCACGATTCTCATAGGTATACTTGATCATAAAATGATCTATAAATTTTGAAAGCTTTTCATATATTTCTTGCAGTTTATCCATATTCTCCTCCCCCTTTCAATATTTGCTTTACTATATAATATTCTGCCTGTCTATATATGTGTATTTTGTCGATTACTTTACTTTTTTCAATAAATACTCTTTTCTAGACATGCATAAATATTGTATAATGAGATGAACTCATTTAACTATTAGCTAGGAGGATCCCCGTGTGCAAAGTCATTGATCTAGACAAATATAAAAAAAGTAAAAACCGCAAGGATTGGCGAAATGTTCCGTTATATGGACCAGTTTGGTTTTACGAATTGAATGATGGAATAAAACAACTTGCACGAAAAGATGCCCCTATTATCATTCAAAATATCAAGGAACACTTATCCTGTGATTATTATCATTTTTTACAAGTAAATAGCCTTGACAATAAGCAATATACTATTGACCAGTACATCACGCAACATATGAATGCACATGATCCCTTTGCTATATCCCATAGCATCCAATTTTCAAGGGGGGCGAATCTTAAGATTATCTCTGAAAATGATTGGAACAATATATCAGACATGATTATCCGAATTAGTCTTTTAAATTATTTTAAACTCCTCCCAACGGAAGCTGAACCAGTAGATTTGGCGGGTCGATATTTTTGGGATAGCATACAAGTTGACATATCTAAATAAAAATCTCATGTTGCGATCGCAACATGAGATTTTTATTTGTTGTAATGTATTCTTTTCTTTTCAATATATTGTATTGAGGTGATTAATATGTTGAAACGATTTACCCTATTTGTCTTCATGTTCATCCTATTAACAATGACATTCTTACTCCATCAATTCTTTGAAAATCAAGAAAATATTATGACCTTTAAATCCTATGTGTCTCCCCAACAAAAGATTACCAAGGACCTATTTGATCAGTATACAAGTACAAATGAAACAATAAAAAATAAAGCAAAGCATACAATCACTGAAATCACATTAAAAAACCTAAATCAACAACAGTGGTTGACCTATATTGATTATATTGATTTAAAAGTCTACACATCGAATGTGCTTCCTGAGAATGGCATGGAACTCATTGTAGTTTTAAACTTATCAAAAGATCAATCCGTTGTGGGTATTTATCGTCCAATAGGCAACGAATACGTTTTTTCATCAAAAATTGAAAATATCCTTCCTATAGAAACAATTGACTTTATGCCCATCCCAGACCTTGGATATAATTTTATGATCAGCCATCACCTTATTGATGAAAGATTAGGCGGCTTTTTTATTGAGCGCTTTGTAAGAATCTATATGTATTCTGATCGTCAGTTCAAATCTATTTGGCAGGAGACAAAATACAGCGAAGAAATCTATCGTCTTCAATGGCTAGATCCAACTGCTTCAGCGAACCATTGGAATAAGATTACAATCAATAATCTTATTCGCTTTGAGTCCACTCCTGCTCTCCATATTATACTTGAAACCAATCAAAAAAAATTCTCAACTACCCATGAAGATATTCCATCGGCTAGTATGTTCAAATTACAGGATCTCTTCTGTAGTATAGAAACTTTCTATTGGCATCCTGCATATAAGCATTTCGTCATTGGTGAAGGCCTACTAAAATCTACTGGAAAACCTGTGGCCATTCTTACAAATACCGAACACTCTAAAGAGAGCTTTTTGGGCTATTTAAGCAAAAACTATAGAATCCTCACATCCGATGGTAAAATTGAATATACATCAAAAGATAATCTTACCCTTAAAAAACCTTAGTGATTTGTTACGTATCTTTTTATTCTATTTCTGAAAAACTTATCTTTCGCAGGATTTTATTATTATTTATAGAAGATAATAGAATGAATAGATTGTGTTACAGGAAAGGATTGAGAACCATGACGAGAAAACTATACCATGAGAATGTTTATCTAAAGGAATTTACAGCAGATATAGTAGGTATCCTTGAAAAAGAAGGAAAATACCATGTGCTTTTAGACCAAACAGCTTTTTATCCAGAAGGCGGAGGGCAACCCCATGATCTTGGATGGATTGGTGACAGTGAAGTTGAATATGTATACGAAGAAAACAATCTGATCTATCATGTGATCAATATTCCCCCTGAAATACTCCAGTATGTCAAATGTAAAATAGACTGGGAACGAAGATTTGATCATATGCAACAACATCTAGGTCAGCATATACTATCTTCAGCTTTTGATAACCTTTACGATGCTGCAACGGTGGGTTTTCATTTAGGCACAGAGTTTGTTACCATCGATATTACCCTTGAGGATATCACGAAACAACAGGTGGAAAGGGCTGAATATCTATCCAATCAGGTAATATGGAATAACCTTCACGTCAAACAGTTGTATCCCGATTCAGAGACCCTTCAATCGCTACCCCTTCGGAAACAACCGAAGGTCACAGACAATATTCGAATCGTTGAAATCGATCAGGTAGATTTCTCCCCTTGTGGCGGTACACATCCATCACACACAGGAGAAGTTGGCATCTTGAAAATACGCCGATGGGAAAAAATTAGAGATACTACTCGCCTAGAATTTATCTGTGGAAGCCGAGCTTTGAAAGACTATACATGGAAAAACGATCAAATCAATACCCTTTCGAACTTGTTTTCAGTAAAAGACCTGGATACCCAGATATCCGTAGAAAGAATGTATCATGAAAATCAAAACATGAAAAAAGATTTAAAAAGTATGAAGGATTTACTTATGGAGTACGAAGCGAAGTCTCTTTATGATCAAAGCGAAGTGAGCAATTCCGCAAGAATTATCAATAAAGTTTTTGACGGTCGAGATTTTGGTGAACTACGGCAATTAGCAGCTAAAGTTGTATCTCATCCTAATGTGGTTGTTTTATTAGGTACAAAGGACAATGAAAAAGCTCAAATCATACTAAGTCGTTCCAGTGAGATCAACATCAATATGAATGAACTTTTTAAGGAGATCGCCCCTCTCATTAATGGAAAAGGTGGCGGCAACCAACAAACAGCACAGGGTGGCGGGAGCGACGTCACCAACCTGGCTTCATCCTTATTGGCAGCCCAAAATATTATAATGAAAAGATATCAGATATAACTATAAAAGAAAAATGTCTCCCAAGGAGACATTTTTCTTTTATGCTACAACCCTATTTGCTTGGAAAATCGCACTTTCTAATATAAATTATAACCAAGATGCCTGTTCTTTACAATAGCTTTTTTCGACTTTTTTAAACAAATTTCTTGCTTATTCTCCAAATAGTGGTTTTCATTGTTCCTCACAAGAATTTTGATTTATTACCACATGTAATATTTTTATATGTTTATTAATAAGTATATCCTAAAGTATATTTAAGTGGAGGGATATTATGATTGATCATAAGGGAATATCATACCTTGATTCTGATGATATATACTACTATTATTGTCATGTAGATAAAAACGAGATCGAAAAATATAAAACCAACTGGTATAAAGTAGTCTGTGTCATAGAGTTCAAAAACATATCAGATCACATGAATACTTACTTCGTTCCTCAAACAAAATTGGAAGAATTTTTAAAATCTAGCCCCGAAAAACTCCTGGACATCATCCCCACTACCCTTGCAGAAATTGAAAAAATTCTTAACCAGTATGATGTACATATTGAATAGGCTTATCTGTGGAGGATTCTTATAAGGATCCTCTTATGAGTCTAATCAATTGCATACCTGCTATTTGTATTATACTTTCAGTTCCATGTCCTTGTACTTCATAGGCACGGTTTATATATCCATAAAAAATCTTAATGATCTTCTCAACATATTCTTCATTATGAATGATACAAAGAATTTCATAGTCTCTTTGCATGCCTCGATAATCAAAGTTTGCAGTGCCGACAGATGCCACATGACCATCTACAGCAATCATTTTATTGTGGGTAAAGCCATCCTTAAACTTAAACATCTTGACACCAGATTTTGTCAGTCTATCTGCCCAAAGATTTGTTGCATATTTAGCAAAAATATTATCTGAATCCACAGGAATGAGTATTTGAACATCTACGCCTCTGGCCACCGCGTTTTCAAGGGCCGTTACAATACTCTCACATGGTATAAAATAAGGTGTTATAATTAAAATTTGTTTTTGAGCTATATTGATCAGTGAAAAGTATGTGTGCTCGATATTGCTTATGGGTGAATCTGGTCCTCCAGTAACAACTTGCATCCATATTTGTCCATCTCTTATACCTTGATTAAAATAGGTTTTATCTGTTACTTCCTTCCCCGTAGCAATATACCAATCTCTCAGAAAAACAATTTGCAGTTGTCTTACAGAATCACCCTCCATCATAATGTCTAGATCTTCCCATTCTCCAATCTCCGTTTCCTTTCCAAAATACTCATCAGCGATATTTCTCCCACCTGTGACGCATATTTCTCCATCTACTACCAAGAGCTTTCTATGATTGCGATGGTTCATACCTAAATCATATAGGCCTTGCCAAAGTGGCGAAAAAGCAGCTACCTCTATACCTCCATTTCTTAATTGTCGAATATACTTTGGTTTTATTAGTAAAGTTCCAAAGCCATCATAGAGGAATCTTACTTCTACACCCTCTTTTCTTTTCTGAAGGAGGAGTTCTTTAAATTTCATTCCAATTCTATCATCCTTAACAATAAAATATTCAATATGAATATGTTTTTTCGCTTTTTCAATTGTTTCAAACACCGCTTTATAGTATTTATCTTCATTTTCTAATAGTTCAACATTATTCTTGTCAAAAGCACTTTCACTGAAATACAGTGGATAACTATATCTCTTACCTAAAATGCTTTGAATCGTAATATCTTCTTTGTATACAGTCTGGCTCTTATTTAGGAGTTCAATGTATCGTTCCCCCTTTCGTACAATGCTTTCATGATGATCTCGCTGAATATCCTTAATGAGGGTAATTGAAGCTAATACAATCAATGCTGTCAAGAGAATATGGAACAACCAGCGAATAGACATATATCGAATTAGTCCAACTACAATATTCATTACAAGTATCAGTAAAATCAGTCTTTTCAATTCATCACATCCTACCTAATCATTCTTTGTAATAGTTTCCCATAGTTAACTATCGTTTACTCATAAAATCGTTCTATATATTAGGTAAAAAAAAAGACTCACATCTGAGTCTCTTCCTATTCCTCTCTATATGGAAAAACCTTTATCAATCCTTTGATCATAAAGTAAAACAAAATTAATATTGTAAAAGTAGTTCCCATACCATACGCCATAATTTCTAACCCTTCAGGAATAAGTTCAAAATTCATGGTTTCAACCTCCTAAGATAATAATGCCAAGACGACGCTGCCTGCAATAATGGAGCCGATTTGTCCGGCCACATTGGCACCAACAGCCTGCATTAAGATAAAATTTGTTGGATCTTCTTTTTGTGCCATCTTCTGGATTACCCGGGCCGACATAGGGAAAGCAGAAATTCCAGCTGCTCCCACCATTGGATTATACTTTTCCTTTACAAACAGGTTTAAGAGCTTCGCAAATAGCACGCCCCCTGCTGTATCAAATATAAATGCCACAAGCCCCATTCCAATAATCAGCAAAGTCTTCCATTCTAAAAATGCACTCGCTTCCATTGTGGAACCAATAGTAATTCCCAATAGCAATGTAACAAGGTTAGCCAACTCATTTTGAGCGGTTTGTGACAATCTATCTAGAACGCCACACTCTCTAATTAAGTTGCCAAACATCAATAATCCTACCAATGTCACACTAATTGGTGCGATAATCCCTGCCAAAACGGTTATACAAATGGGAAAAAGAATTTTAACAGTCTTTGAGATTTTCACATCATGATAGTCCATTCGAATTCTTCGTTCCTCTTTCGTGGTTAGGGCACGGATAACAGGGGGCTGAATCACTGGAACCAGTGCCATGTAGGAGTAAGCAGCTACAGAAATTGGTCCCAAGAGATGTTTCGCAAATCTAGATGCTACAAAGATAGAAGTTGGGCCATCGGCAGCACCAATAATACCAATAGAAGCAGCTTCTTTTAGAGGAAATCCTAGGAGCAAAGCTGCTAACAAAGTAAAGAATATCCCAAACTGCGCAGCCGCTCCGAAAAACATCATAGATGGCATCCTTAACAGTGGACTGAAGTCGATCATGGCACCTACAGCAATAAAGATAAATGCCGGAAGCAACTCTGTTAGTATTGTAGCTTTGAACAAAATTCCCAAAACCCCATGCTCCGGGTCAGCAATCCCAGGTATCCCTTGAATAACAGGAATATTGGTAAGGATCGCTCCAAAGCCAATAGGCAGCAGTAACATAGGCTCATATTCCTTCTGAATCGCTAAATAAATTAGTATTCCTCCTACCAAAAACATAATGACATTTCCCAAGGTTAAGCTTTGAATTCCTAATAACAATTTCTGCATCAACATGAACAACATCCTCCTCCATTACAATTTACAAAAAAAAACCTTTGTTTATACTTAAAACGTATAAACAAAGGTCTTGCCTTCAAGATTTCTTGATAAACCAGCCGAGCTGTTTTAACAGCCGAGATGACGACTAGTTATATGGCCGAGGGCCATTGGCTACTCCCCTTCATTCGAGAAACTACATACTGACAAAATCTAGTATAGCATAATCATTTTTAAAAGTAAACTATCGATCTGGGACGGTATGAGTGCATTTTTTTATAGGTTTTCATAAGTCCCGTTTACCGATGTTCTCTTTCCTGATCCTAAATATCCAAAAATAAATGTAAGGATTGGTGATAGGTAGCAGAGCACAGCATAAGGTGCATATTCTACAGCTGCAACCCCAGTTATTGCAGTGGCAATGATAGCATTTACATTCCATGGAATTAAGGGTGCGATGGTGGTTCCTGTATCCGTAATGGTTCTTGCTAGAATCACCCGATCAATGTTTAGTTCATCATATTTAGCCTTTAGGAGCCTTCCAGGCAAGAGAATTCCCACGGTTTGATCACAGGTGATAATCGTCAGCAAACTACTTAAAATCCCAGTTTTAAAAACCAACCGTCCCCTAGTCTTTGTATTCCCCATCAATTGCTCGATCATGGGTTGAATCATGCCAGTGCCTTCTAAAATACTGTTCAAAGAAACAGCCGCTGATACAATCAGCATAACCTCGATCATGGGTAAAATACCGCCACCCTTTAATATGTGATCTAATTCTAACATACCCGTATTGCCTTTAAACCCATAATATATGATCTTTAACATTTCTAAAGGTGCGGCTTTCTGCATCATTAAGCTAAATCCCATTCCACCAACTACACCAAATATCATATTCGGGATAATTTTTACACCAATTACTGCTAGAACAATGACAACGATGGGAAGAACCATCAGAAGGGGAGAAACATAAAAGTTCAAAGCTATCCCTTCTTGATATGCCTGTAATATGCTTGTATTAATCCCTATACTATACTGTTTCCCCATCATGTAATAAAACAGAGCACTGATTATCATCGTTGGGGCTAGGGTCACAAGAATACTCTTTGCACCATCATTGTATTTTACACCGGTTGTTTTCATTGTTAAGTTTACCAAACTACCAATAGGAGAGACCTTATCTGCAATAAATGCCCCAGAAACGATAGCCCCCAATAAAATAGGGGCTGGAATCATGAGCCCTCTGCCCATTCCTAATAAAACCATACCGATGGTACTCACTGTACCTAGAGCGGTTCCCATAATCATAGAAATCCCCGCTGCTGATATAAAGCAGGCCAATAGATAGTTAATATGCTGAATATAATTAAAGCCATAATAGATCATCGTTGGCACAATCCCCGACGCCATCCATAGGGCGATTAGCATCCCAATCAGAATGATTACCATAAATACCGTCTGACATTCTACGATTCCAGATGCAACCATTTTGATCACCTGCTTTATCTTCACACCGTTCTTCAAAGCCATAAACCCTGCCAACAATGCACTGAAAAATAGGCCTATAAACAATGAATATTTTAAGAAGATACACAAAGTTATCAACATGATTGTTCCGGCCAGTACAAAATATACTTCTTTCCTAGGTATTATATTATATTCCATAAAACCTCCGATGGCATTCTTACTTACCTCTTTTATTATACGATATCGTCTATACATTTAGAAGAGGCATCCCGCCCTCTGATCCTCTCCATATTTATAAATAGAGGGAGAACCTGTTTAGGCACCCCCTCTATTTATACTAAAACTCTGCTGTTTTTACCGTCCTTGGGAATGAAATTACATCTCTGATATTGCTCATACCTGTTAGGTACATAATAGCTCTCTCAAAGCCAAGTCCATATCCTGCATGCCTTGTTCCACCATATTTTCTTAATTCAAGATACCACCAATAATCATCCTTGTTAAGGTCCATATCTTTCATTCTTTGTTCAAGGACATCCATTCGTTCTTCTCTTTGACTGCCACCGATAATCTCACCAACACCTGGCACTAGAAGATCCATAGCTGCCACTGTTTTTTGGTCATCATTTACTCTCATATAAAATGCCTTAATGTCCTTTGGATAATTTGTAACGAATACAGGCTTCTTAAATACTTTTTCAGTCAAGTATCTTTCATGCTCCGTCTGTAAGTCACAACCCCATTCCACAGGATACTCAAATTCTTCTTTAGAGTTCTTTAGAATCTCAATGGCCTCAGTATATGTAACTCTTCCAAATTCGGAATTCATGACATTATTAAGACGGTCAAATAGACCTGTATCAATAAATGAATTAAAGAATTCCATCTCTTCTGGAGCATTCTCCATCACATATTGAATGATAAACTTCATCATTTCTTCAGCCAACTCCATATTGTCTTCCAAATCTGCAAAAGCGATTTCTGGCTCAATCATCCAGAATTCTGCAGCATGTCTAGTTGTATTTGAATTTTCAGCCCTAAAAGTAGGTCCAAAAGTATATACATTTCTAAACGCCATACAATAAGCCTCAACATTGAGCTGTCCACTTACTGTCAAGTTTGTCTCCTTTCCAAAGAAATCTTTGGAAACATCTACATGGCCTTCCTCATTCTTAGGAATATTATTAAAGTCTAATGTTGAGACCCTGAACATTTCACCGGCACCTTCACAGTCACTACCAGTGATGATAGGTGCATGTACATAAACAAATCCTCTCTCTTGGAAAAACTTATGTATAGCGTATGCGGCAATAGATCTTACCCTAAACACAGCTGAAAAGGTATTGCTTCTTGGTCTTAAGTGGGCAATGCTTCTTAAGAATTCAAAAGTATGTCTTTTTTTCTGCAAAGGATAGTCTGATGCTGAAGGTCCCTCAACTTCAATATGGGTCGCCTTGATCTCAAAGGGCTGCTTTGCCTCAGGGGTCGCCACTAATTTTCCTTCCACAATAATGGCTGAGCTGATTGGTAATTTTGATATTTCTTCAAAGTTTTCCAATTGATCTTCAAGAACAATTTGTATGTTTTTATAGTAACTCCCATCATTTAGTTCTATGAATCCAAAAGCTTTTGAAGTTCGAGAGGTTCGAATCCATCCTCCAATTTTCACAGTTTGATCTAGATACTGATCTGTCTCTTTGAATATTTTTTTCACTTCTAACAATTTGATCATTCCGAATTTCCTCCTCTTGGCATTTGTTAAATATTTTTTCAAAAATATAAAAGCCCTCCATCCCTTAGCAGGGACGAAAGGCTAATTTCCGCGGTACCACCCTCATTGTCAAAATGACCAACTTCCACCAATACTGAATAAATCATTCAATACTGCCCAATCAATAACGGTTTGGCTCCGTCTAAGCCTACTCTCCTTGGATTTCGGTTAGAAACTCCGAGATGTTTTTCGATAAAGACTTCGTATCGGTCTTTCACCACCACCGACTCGCTAATACTATATTCCTTATCTACTCTTCTCTTCCTTGTCTTTCGCTATATGGTTTATTAAGGATATTATATGCTTGGCACAAACATATGTCAAATCTTTTTTCCCTATTTTGTGCTGTTTAGGCCTTTCCAAGCTAGTGTAAGTATTCACCATTTCCAATGAAATTATTCATACTACAGTTCTTTTCCCTTCAACCGCTCCAGTCGTTCCTTTATCTTTTTTTCATAACCACTTTCTGTAGCTTCATAATACTTAGCATCTAGGAGGCTGTCTGGTAAATATTGCTGTTCAATATAATGGTTAGGATAATCATGGGGATACATATACCCCAATCCATGGCCCAGCTTTCTGGCTGAACCGTAGCTTTGATCCCTTAAATGAACAGGCACCTGCCCTATAGTTTTTTCTTCTATGTCTTTTAGTGCTTTATTGATCCCCATATAACTGGCATTGCTTTTCGGTGCAGAAGCTACATATACCGCTGCTTGGGCTAAAATAATCCTTCCCTCGGGCATTCCGATAAACTGCACTGCTTGGGCAGCACTACTTGCAACAACCAAGGCATTTGGATCTGCTAATCCCACATCTTCAGATGCGGCAATCACAATTCTCCTTGCGATGAACATAGGATCTTCTCCCCCGCCAATCATTCTTGACAAGTAGTGAAGGGTAGCATCTGGATCTGAGCCTCTCATTGACTTTATGAATGCAGAGACGATGTCATAGTGGTAATCATTATTTTTATCATAATGTATTTGTCGCTTCTGTAAGCATTCTTTCATAATATCCAGGTCAATATAGGTCTTGCCATCTCCGCTTTTTTCAGTAGTCAGTGTAGCTAGTTCCAATGCGTTCAGTGCCCTTCTGGCATCGCCGTTAGCCATACTGCATAAGAAATCAATGGCTTCAGGTTGTAAATCTACTTCAAACATTCCTATGCCTGATTCACAATCCTGAATAGCCCGAAGAATGATCTTTCTGATGGCTTCCTCATCCAGTGGTTCCAGTTTAAATAACATGGACCTGGAAATCAACGCCTTATTCACTTCAAAATAGGGATTTTCTGTGGTTGCACCGATTAGTGTAAGGGTTCCATTTTCTACAAAGGGTAACAGCGCATCCTGTTGGGCTTTATTGAAACGATGAATTTCATCTAAAAAAAGAATCGTTTTCTTATTATACATCCCCATAACATTCTGGGCGTTCTCCACCACTTCTTTTAAATCCTTTACACCTGACGTAACAGCATTTAACTTCACAAAGTTTGATTTCGTTGTATTGGCAATTACCTTAGCCAAACTTGTCTTCCCTGTTCCCGGTGGCCCGTAGAGTATTAACGAAGTAATACGATCGGCATTGATTGCCCTCCATAATAGCTTACCATGTCCAACAATATGCTCCTGTCCTATAAAATCAGCCAGTTTTTTAGGTTTCAATCGTTCTGCCAACGGCGCTTCCTTCTTAAGATTCTTTTCTCTCTGTATATCGAATAAATCCATGTTGATCACCTTTTTCATTATATTCAATATGATATATTTCTTCTTACTTCTTATAAATCCTCTTCCAACTTAAAGAAAAACATCTGCCTGATGGCAGATGTCTTTGCTTAGTTATAACAAATTCCAATCCTACAGACTACTCCATCTGTGGTTTCGGTGATTTGCTTTCTTGATGTTTGTCTTCAAGTCTTCCAAGCTCCATAAATAACCAAATTCCTGTAATAACAGAAGATCCTAGATCAGCCACTGGTCCTGCCATCAACACACCCTTTAAACCAAAAAACCTTGGCAGGATCAGTAACCCAGGAATAAATATTACAATTTGTCTTGAGAGACTTAGAAAGGCTGCCTGCTTTGGCTTCCCCACGGCTTGAAAGTAGTTTGCAGATATGATCTGGAAGCCTATAATCGGTAGAAAAGCTAAAAATATCCCTAATGCATAGCTTCCAGCATGAATCAAAGCTTGATCCGTCCTATTAAACATGGCGATTAATTGTATTGGAAACAACCTTGTTATAACAAAGCCAATGGTTGTAATACCAGTAGCTGCTAGAACCGCAAGCTTTAATGCCTCTTTCACACGATTAAATTTTTTAGCACCATAATTATATCCTATTATTGGCTGCACACCTTGATTTATTCCAAAAATTGGCATGAGTATTAATGTCATAATAATTGTCACAGTCCCCATGGCAGCAATATCTATATCACTCCCATACTGTATCAAGCTTCTATTCATAATCACATTTAGCAAACTAGCAGCGAGCTGCATCACAAAGGGTGCAGATCCAAAAGCCACTATTTTTCCTACCAATGCAGGATTTAATTTTAAGTTTACAAGGCGAATCTTCAGCATACTTCTGCCACCAAAGAAATACAACAACACCCATGCAGCCGAAACCCCTTGAGATAATATGGTTGCATAGGCTGCACCTCGAATACCCCAATCAAAAACAAAGATAAAAAGTGGATCTAGAATTGTATTCAGCACAGCACCAATTAACATAGTAAACATCGCAATTTTAGGATTTCCCTCTGCACGAATATAGTTATTCATACCGAAGCCAATTGACTGAAATACAGTCCCCCACAGAATAATACTCAAATAATCCTTTGCATAGGGTAATACCGCCGCACTTGCACCAAATAATTTAAGAAGTGGTTCTAAAAATATGAGACCTGGTATAGCTATCACCATTGAAATCACGATAAGTAATACCATTCCATTTCCTACGATGAGTTCTGCCTCTTCTCGCTTCTGTTCTCCCAATTTGATAGACAGCAGAGATGTGGAACCAATGCCTACCAGCATGGCACATGCCATGATAACCAGCATGATAGGAAAGCCAATGGTAATACCCGCAATGCCCAGGGATCCTACCCCATTTCCAATAAAAATACGATCCACCATATTATATAGTGCATTTACCAACATACCAATAATGGCTGGTACAGAAAACTTTAATAAAAGCTTCGATATTTTTTCTTCCCCTAATAACCTAGCTTGATCCATAGATACACTCCTATTCCTACTAAGAAAAATTTTCAATAATTTTTAGCAAATAGTTTTTTAGATTTTCAATTTCATCTTCCGTAAAATCCTTTATTCCTTTCTTTATCGTTTCATTACTCAGGGATTCAAGGGTACCCATGAGTTGCTTAGATTTATCCGTAAGTACAATGATTTGCGATCTTCTATCATTAGGATTTTCTGTCCTTCGAACCCATCCTTGTTTCGTAAGTCTGTGAATAATACCTGAGATGGTAGGACGATCTGCATGTAACCGCTCCGCTATAGATGCCGGTGTAAGGCTGATCAGTGTTTCATCCTTATTCTCATTGCAAAACACATCTCTAAGAACTGCGAATTGAGGTGAGGTAAGGCCTATATCACTCAATCTATTGTTCAATTCCCATTTGGTTATCCTTGCAGCCTTATTGATCAAATATCCCAAATCATTGGTGATTCTCCCCATAATCAAAGTACCTCCTATAAAAAACCATGGAAATATAAATCTAGTTAGCATGCTAATCATTTTTGACACTAATCATTAGTACACTAATTATATTCTAAATACCAAAGAATTTCAAGAAATACAAAAAATACAAGAATGTCAGCAGTAGCCTACCGACATTCTAAGACCGTTATGGATTCTCAATCTTTTCTTTCACATGATGATGCTCTAAAAACCTGGAAACTTCCTGCATCTCTTCTTCATTCATCTCAAATCCATGGACAATCATTCCTTGTTCAAGCAATTCTATATAGTCTAAATGTACATCAACACCCCTTGTGTATACGGCTATTATATATGGCTCTGCTAATTCCCAGCGATTGGCCAGATCTTTGTCGAATTCTACATCTAGGGTAACTTCTACTGATTCCTCTAGATAATCTATTTCTCTAATCCTATTAATTTTCATTGGCACTCTACTCCTTAAGATATTCTATATATAGCATACCCTTCTTCCGTTTGGTTCATTTATAGAATTTCTATAGCAACAAAACTTATTTCCCGCCCCATCAATAGAGGCGTACATGATTTAAAATAACAAATCTAATTTTTGCAGCTCTTCCTTATATCCAATGACGACCAGAACGTCGCCCTTTTGAATAATGTCCGAAGGGTTAGGTGCACTATTTAGTGTTTCCCCCCGTTTTATAATCAGTACATGAATTCCATACTTTTTTCTCAAATTCAATTCTTTTAAACTCTTTCCTTCCCACGCTTTCATGGCGGCTACCTCTAATATGCTATAATTTGATGCCAGTTCAATATTATCGAGTATATTAGAAGACATAAGACTATGGGCTACTCGAATACCCATATCCCGTTCAGGAAATACAACTCTATCTGCACCAATTTTATAGAGCACCTTGGCTTGGAGTTCGTTTAACGCCTTCGCCACCACAAATTTCACACCTAGCTCTTTTACCATGAGTGTCACAAGAATAGAGGATTGAATATCAGATCCTATGGCTACAATAGCCACATCAAAATTTCTAATTCCTAAGGATTTAATTGAAGTCTCATCGGTAGCATCCACCTGTACGGCGTGGGTAACAAAATCACTTATTTCTTGTATTGCATCCTCATTCCTATCAATGGCCAGCACATCATACCCTGCTTCATATAAGGTCTTTGCCACACTAGATCCGAACCTTCCACAGCCAATAACAATAAACTGTCTCACATAAACACCTCTTCATCAAATTTGTCTGCACATTGACTCCATTTTTTATTCTCTGTACAATGTCTTGTGTCCAACTGATTCTGACTTCTCTAAACCATAAAAAAACCTCTAACACAATTTTATCCAAATAGATAAAACTATGCTAAAGGTATTACTTCTTTGAAAAATCAAAGGATAAAGCCAGACGGTATTTAGTCTCACAAATGTTGGCTTTATCAACCCAGTCGGGCAGTTGCTCCCCTTTAACAGAAAAATCATAATATACTTGTAGCATCAATATATCATGATTTATCTCATATCTCAATAGTTCCTAGTATCTCATCTATTCGTATTTATTATAACTGTCACCGTTTACTACTTATACAGTACAGGGTTTTATCTCTTCATTGATATAATTTTTAGTGAATATCTTCTCGCAATAGAGGCATGCTCATACATCGTGGACCGCCTCTTCCCCTTGATAATTCATAGGAATCAAACTCTAAAACCTCGACATGATTTCTTCTCAGTGCGTCATTGGTAACATAATTTCGATCATAGCACACCACTTTACCTGGGGCTATGGCCAAGGTATTGCTTCCATCACTCCATTGTTCTCTTCCCGCTGCGATATAGTCTCCATCTCCGCATCGAATTAAATGAACCTCTGGCAGATTAAGATATTTCTTTAGTATATCTTCAAGTTTGCTCGCTTCATAGGAAATATGATAATCATTCCCTTTCTTCCTCTTAATGCTATAAACATCTAAAGGCGCCTCTATTCCGGGATATATGGTAAACTTGTCGAAATCAACCATGGTAAATACAGTATCAAGATGCATATAAGCCCTTGTTTTAGGAATATCGAATGCCAATACTACTTCAAACGATTCATCTGACACCAGTAAATTGTGAGCTACCCTCTCAATAGCAATTGGATCTGTCCTCTCACTTATTCCAATTGCCACCACCTTGTCTGATAGCACTAAAATATCCCCCCCTTCAATAGGATGGGTCTTATCTCTATTGTACCACCGAGGTACACCCTTAAAACTTGGATGATGGTCAAAAAGGTATTTGGCAAAAAGTGTTTCCCGATTTCTGGTTGTGGATGCCATTACATTTAAAGTAATACCATTTCCAATAGAGGCGAAGGGATCTCGTTGGAAATATAGATTTGGAATAGGATCTAGATAAAATGGATACGGGTTTTTTACCATATCCCCAAGGGCTTTCGGTTGAATATGCTGCAACGCTTCTTTCCGTACACCTTCTATACACTTTTCTATCATTTTTTGAGGCCCCATCGGATCAAAAAACTCCTGCAATGCATCCTGAAGACCTGGTGTAGTAATCTTTGCCTCCACCATAAAATCTAATAGAAATTGTTTTCTTACTTCACTATCCACTAGCACTTCTGCCATTAAGTCCGTTAGATATAGAACTTCAACGCCTTCGTTTCTCATAATCTGGGCGAATTGATCATGCTCTTTTTGAGCCTGTTTTAGATAAGCAATCTCATCAAATAATAATCGCCTTAAATATTCCGGAACAATATTTTCAATCTCTCCACCTGGACGATGGAGTAGTACTTTTCTCAACTTTCCAACTTCATTCTTTACGTGGATACTAGGATTAGAGTGCATACAATCTCTCCCTCTTTGTTATCTTATGTGTTTTAGTTTCCCCCCTTTTTTTCGGATTATGAGTAATTCTAACCCATTAATTTACGAGGTTCTTATCATACAATTGTAATAGCCCTGCTTCTTCTATCTTTTCCTGCAAAACTTTTACATCTGTTATATAAAGATTTTCTTTTTTCATTCTCTCAAAATAGATAGATCCGGCAAAGGTGAACTTCAATAGATCTCCACCGTCTTCATGCATTCGCCTATTGGAATAAGAAATAAAATCTCCAATAGCCAGTTGTTCTGGTAACTCAATCAGTTCCATATTCAAAGCTTCCCGTACAGCAATATGTCCAGCCAAATATCCAGTCACAATGGCTTCTGTATGGCCAATATAAAATCCGCTTTTTTCCCCTGCGGTGAATAAATTACTTAGCCCACTTACCTTCATAGAATTATCTCTGGGTGCGATCGAAAGATGTCTAATGGAATTTGCAACCCCTGCAGAATAAGGATCTTCAAACTTAGCATTCTCAAATCCTCTAATCGCCCTCAATCGCTCTAAAGGATAATACGGTGCCATCAACTTTGCATGGCCTGTATCCAGCCTGTGTCCAGGAAAATCAATATTCTTATGTCTTGAATATCGATCGGTGAGTTCAAAGAGTTCTCCCCCACCCATTAAAATAGACTCCTCAGCTGCAGTATAACGGCCATTATTTCTGGTTAACCCACCCACATTCCCAAGGCCAAGGAGCAAGTCTGTTCTTTCGAGAATGGTCACTTCAGCACCTGCTTTTCTTGCACTAATCGCTGCAGCGCATCCTACCCAACCGCCGCCGATCACAATTACTTTAGTCATCTTAGTCCTCCTCATGATTTTACTTTTATGCACATCCCAACATTCATCAACGCCCTGTATCTATTGGACTACGTATTGTTTTTATTAGATTTTAATATGTACTATTACTATCAAAGAAAATTTCTAAGCAAATCACCCATCATGGAGTTGATGGGTGATTTATCAATAATATATTTTTATTGTTTTGCATAGGATATATGATTAAAATTCATTGAAGGGTGAGCTAGATGGTGAGAAGAGTCATTATAATTACTGTGCAAATCCGAGTAATAGTACTAATTCTAAGCCTTTTTATTTTTCTAATAGGTCTGCTGTGCCTAAACAATCATTATGAATTCATTCATACCCTATCCAATTTCACGTATAGTCATATTGTTGTGATTGATCCTGGTCATGGGGGCATAGATTGTGGAACATCCCAGGGCAATATCCTTGAGAAAGACCTTAATCTTAAGCTAGCCCTAAGGGTAGAAAAGCTTCTTCAAAAACAAAAAATTAAAGTAATTCTTACAAGAAACAAGGATGTGTCTCTGGAAAATCAGAGCACCCTTACAGCCACGAGATATAAAAGAGATTTGGATGCAAGAAAGACTATAATAAACAACAGCCGCCCAAATCTTTTTGTCAGTATACATACAGATGCCCGTCCTGATGAGCCCACTGCCAGTGGTATAGGAATTTTTTATTTTCCTAAATCGGAGCCTAGTAAAATAATTGCCCATAAAGTCCATAGTGCTGTAGATGAAGTCATATATAAAAAGCATTTGAAACAAACCGAAAAGATGATTCCCATAGCACCTGGTGATTATTATATATTGCGGGAAACGAAACCCCCAGGCATTCTTATCGAAACAGGTTTTTTAACCAATAGCACAGATCTATACCGTTTACAAAATGAAGAATATCAAGCCCAACTGGCCCTGGCCATAAGTAAAGGTATTGTCCTGGCCTTAAAAAATAATCCCTAAGCATTCTTTCTATATATACATTTGTTCTCTATGCACTTGAAGCAAGATATACAATCCAGCATATCCCCATGAAATGTTAAAATAATTATTTCAAACTAAATACGATCATTTCATATACATACCCTGACAGAATACCACCCAAATATACAAAACCCACATAGTAGAGGATTGCCCTCTTCTTTAAAATTGTGGCCATTCCTGCGATCACCGGAACGCCAGTTGCCTTTCCTGTGATGAGAAAAGCCATCATTGCCCCTTCCCCTGCACCAGCATTCAGAAACGACTTCATCAGTGGTAACGCCGCTGACCCTGATACATAAAGAGGCAATCCTAATGTAGCGCTTAACGGGATAGAATACGTTTTTTCATCGCTAAATAGAAGCATAATCCATTCTTTTGGAATCATCATTTCAACTACTTTTCCTATCGCAATAAAAATAACAAATGCTAGGAGTATCTTCTTAAATCCTGTTTCAAACAGCTCTCTCAAAAAAGAATCTAACTTATATCGGGTTATCCAGTTCCTGCTTTGTTCAACGCTATCAACCGTTGAACAACACGTGGCTGTCTTATTCACTCCATCATTACCTGTATTGCAACAGCTCTCTTTTTTACTTACCATCAGTCGAAACTGGTTATGAAAAAAGTTTGTTCGCTGACTTAAATAATGGGCAATAAAGCCCGCCGATACCCCTAGAATTATCGATGCAACAAGGACTGCCATGGCGAAATGGGACCCAAAAAAGGCTGATTGAAATAAAAATTCTGACGGACTTGTCAAAGGAGATGATACTAAGAAAGCCATGACAGGTCCCCAAGGCATTGCCGAAATAAACATTGATAACAATACTGCCATGGTTCCACAGGCACATAGAGGTGTAAAAGCACCAAAGGCCACTGACCCTGGAACGGATATCATGGGATTCCTTTCAATATATTTCTGTAATTTTTCTGAATCTACATATACACTGAGACTAACTGAAGTTAAAATTCCTATGAGCAATATGAACCAATCTGCCTTTAAATAACCAATCACTGCCATGAAAACTTCTGTGAAAATATTCATTGGAACCATCTCCTTTATTTATTGAGTTATTTTTAAAAACTATTCCATTTGCGTTAATCAACTTTTTTTGATTAACAGTTCAAAAAATTTAGAATCATCCTTCAGGCCTAAAAATGCAACATAGTTTTTCAGATAGAAGATTACTTACTTCTTCATGGTTTATCTCATAATAACTCCAGGTACCCTTTGTTTCCTTTTCGATCAACTGGGCATCTAAAAGAATCTTCAAATGATAAGATAGCTTAGATTGAGGCATATCCATCATTTCACATAAATCACATACGCAGGTCTTTCCCTTTTGGCACAAAATATGTAAAAGCTGAAGCCTCTTTTTATCGCCTAATGACTTAAACTTCATCTCATACCTGTCAAGATAATCTTCGGGAAGCATGTCGGAACCTTTAAGCATATTTTAACACTCCTATCATCAAAAATATTTGATGTATTAATTATAAAACATATATAAATAGATGTAAAGTATTTTCATCAAAATAAATTGATTTATTTTATTCCTATGTTTTCATAATGCTCTCTTATACCAAATATCATCTCATCCGTATAAAGCTAACAATAAAGGTCACTGTCAGTATAATCAACATGGATATATACCCATATAACAATCCTTTTTTAAAGGACACTTTTTTGCTTATCTTAGGGTCTCCCTCAATTACGAATGACTTAGAAATATATTATGCCATTACAGGAATAAATTAAAATATAAGAGAGATAGGAATATTTACCTATCTCTCTTATATTGATTCTATGCCTAGACGAAACTCTCTATTCCAGGAGGACCTATTGTATTTGTTACAGGGTTACACCTGTTTTAAATATGGCAATTTCTCTAAATTGATTTTTCTCATTATTTACCCTCTCACCACTTGCAACTTCGATAACATAATCTATGAATGTTACCAACACATCTTCCATAGATTTATCTTCCACAAGAGTTCCCGCGTTAAAGTCTATCCAGTTTTTCTTTTTATTATAAAGCTCAGAATTCGTAGATATCTTCATCGTAGGAACAAAGGTACCGAAGGGTGTCCCTCTCCCTGTGGTGAACAGAACGATATGACATCCTGCCGCTGCTAGGGCAGTGGCAGCTACCAGATCATTCCCTGGGGCACTCAAAAGGTTTAAGCCCCTCGCTTTTGATATATCTCCATATTTCACCACATCTACCACCTTAGAATGTCCAGCCTTTTGTGTACATCCTAAAGATTTATCTTCCAGGGTAGTAATCCCGCCTGTCTTATTTCCTGGAGATGGATTCTCATAGATCGTTTGTTTATTGGTTAAGAAGTACTCCTTAAAATCGTTTATCAACGCCACAATTTTGTGAAAAGTGTCTTCATCTTTCGCTCTTTCCATTAAGATGGTTTCCGCGCCAAACATTTCAGGCACCTCAGTAAGAATACTTGTTCCGCCCTGGGCAATTAGATAATCAGAGAATTCCCCTAATAAAGGATTGGCTGTGATTCCGGAAAGACCGTCAGATCCTCCGCATTTTAAGCCAACTTTCAATTCAGATAGGGGCACTTCTTCTCTCTGATCATCCTTCATCGCATCATATATTTCTTTAATTCGCTGTATGCCTTCTTCAATCTCATCCTCTACTTCTTGGGTTACTAAAAATTTCACTCTTTGTTCATCAATTTCTCCAAGAAACTCCTTAAAGTCTGCAACTTGATTGTTTTCGCAGCCAAGTCCTAGTACCAAGACACCACCACAGTTTGGATGTTTCACCAAACCTCTTAAAATCTTCTTTGTGTTTTCATGATCTTCTCCTAATTGAGAGCATCCATAATTATGTTTATATACTTCAACATGATCTATTGAAAGAATATTGCCTTCACTTTTGAAGGTATCTACAATCATTTGCCCTGTTCCATTTACACAACCAACCGTCGGTACAATCCATAGCTCATTTCTTATACCTACACTACCATCTTTTCTTCTATAACCCATGAACACCCTGCCTTCGTTTTGAATATCTCTGTCAGCAAGATTTTGATTAAAAGAATAATCGTTGGTGCCCCTTAGCTTTGTTTTGGTATTATGAACATGTATATGATCTCCTGGCACAATGTCTTCTAAAACAAATCCTATGGGTTGACCATATTTTATGACAACATCATTTTTTTTAATCTCTTTGATGGCGATCTTATGACCTTTCGGTATATCGTCATTTGCTCGTATTTTTATCCCATTGAATTCAATTGTTTCCCCTGTTGTATAAGTCCTTAGCACAACCAAAACATTGTCTTCATCATGAATTTTTATAAACTCTTTCATCATTTGACACTCCTCAATGTAAGGATTTTAATCTTTCAAGAACTTTATACATGAAATCCAAAGTAGTCATTCGCATTGTAATAACAAATATCTTTTACTACTTTTCCTAGCAAGTCCATATCCTCTGGCACCTCGCCATTCTCTACCCACTCACCCAGTAGGTTACATAGAATTCTTCTAAAATACTCATGTCGTATATAGGATAAGAAGCTTCTTGAATCCGTCAACATACCTACAAATCTGCTAATCAGTCCTACATTAGATAGGGCAATCATCTGGCGAATCATTCCATCCTTTTGGTCATTAAACCACCAGCCTGAGCCAAATTGGATCTTCCCTGGAATACCGCCGCCTTGGAAGGAACCGATCATCGTTGCTAAAACTTCATTGTCCCTAGGATTTAAACAATAGAGAATCGTCTTGGGTAGCTCGTTGGTTCTATCTAATGCATCTAGGAATTTAGCCAACGGCTGAGCAAATGATTCATCTCCGATGGTATCAAATCCAGTATCCGGTCCTAATAAATTCATCATCCTTGAATTAACATTCCGAATGGTTCCAATATGAAGCTGCATTACCCACCCAAGCTTTGCATACTCTTTTCCTAAGAACAACAAGACTTGTGTTTTATATTTTCTGATTTCAGATTCTGTTAATTTCTCACCTTTTAAAGCTTTTATAAAAATTTCATTCACCTCTGCTTCTGTCCCCTCTTCAAATACTACGGGATCCAATGCATGGTCTGATACTCTGCAGCCTTGTTCATCAAAGAATTTAACTCTTGCACCTAAGGCCTTCAATAAATCTCCAAAGTTACTGATTTGATCTCCGACTGCAAGGGCTAACTTATTGATCCAGTCTGCAAAACCTTCCTTATCAATATTTATTCCTTTATCAGGCCGTAGTGTTGGAAGCACCTTCACATCAATTGTTTCATCTTCCGCAATTGATTTGTGATAGGCAAGACTATCTACTGGATCATCTGTGGTACAGATCACCTTTACATTGGATCTATTAATCAAGCTACGGCTAGTAAACTCACTCTTTTGAAGCAACGTATTACACTTTTCCCATATCTCTTCGGCTGTTTCCGGGCTTAGCAGTGTATCTATCCCGAAATAACGCTTTAGTTCTAAATGTGTCCAATGATATAGTGGGTTTCCGATGGTACTTGGCACAGTCTGTGCCCACTTTAGAAATTTTTCCTTATCTTCTGCATCCCCAGTAATATACTTTTCCTCGACACCGTTACTTCTCATGGCCTTCCATTTGTAATGATCCCCACCAAGCCAAATCTCTGTAATGTTTCTATAAGATTTGTTTTCCGCAATCTCCTTTGGGTTTAAATGACAATGATAGTCAATGATCGGCATATCTTTAGCAAACTGATGATAGAGTTTTACAGCAATTTCATTGTTTAATATAAAGTCTTCATCCATAAATTTTTTCATCTAATAATCCTCCTAAAATTTTAATAATGTGGATTTACGCAATATTATATTACTAGAAACTATCTACAGCATCCTTCATACCCTTTTCCAAAATCAACTCTAGGTAATCCGTAGTTCTCCTATGAAGGCCATTTATCTCATTTAAATTCATTTCCCAGTTTCTTTCATAGCCAAGCACCTTTTCAACTAATATCTCTAAACCTTGTCTTGACCCATCATATTCAGTCCATAGATTCTTATAAAGTTCAATGATATCTTCATCATCCTTTAAATTAATGGTTTCACCATTTCGATCTCCTCTGTAGAATGCAATGAGTGCTGAGAGGGAAAATACCAATCTATTCGGTAACTCATCTGTTAAATCTTTATATTGCAAAATCGACGGTAAGACCCTAGTTTTGAATTTCGACATTGAATTTAAGGAAATGCTCGTCAAATAGTGCTTAATAAATGGATTTCTAAATCTATCTATCACAGCATTAGCAAAATCCACTAGCTCCTCCTTTGATAGTTCTAGTGTTGGAATAATTTCTTCAAAGATTGTGTCTTTTATAAATTGTCCTAAACTACTATCCTCTACAGATTCTCTTACAGTATCCTTTCCATACAGGTATGCTACAGGAACCATTGAAGTATGGGCTCCGTTTAGAATTCTTACCTTTCTAGTTCTAAAAGGAGTAAGATCATCAACAAACAATACATTTAACCCCGCTTTGTCTGCGGGGAACTCATCTTTCACCCATTGAGGACCTTCAATAACCCACAGATGAAATTGTTCGCCTTCGACAACTAAGTCATCTTCATAACCTAGTTCTTTTCTAATCTCTTCTATTTTTTCTTTTGGATATCCTGGAACTATTCTATCTACCAAACTATTACAGAATGTGTTTGCTTCATGCATCCAGTTCATAAATCCGTCTCCCAAATTCCATAAAGCTGCATATTTTAAGATCACTTCTTTTAATTTTTCTCCATTTTTATCAATTAGTTCACAAGGAATGATAATAAATCCTTTTGTCTTATCCCCATGAAATACTTTATATCTATAATATAAAAGTGCGGCTAGTTTTGCAGGAAAGCTATGTTGTGGTTTATCTTTTGACGTATCATTTTCATCAAAAACAATGCCTGCTTCAGTTGTGTTAGAAACAATGAATCTTAACTCCGGGTTATTAGCAGTTTCTAAGTATGCATCGTACTGATTATAAGGATTAATTCCTCGGCTTATAACGTCAATGATGGTGTGCTCGCTAATCACTTCCCCATTTTTTATACCATTCAAATACAAGGTATATAATCCATCTTGCTGATTTAGCATCTCCACCAGTCCATTTTTTAATGGTTGCACTACCACTACACTTCCGTTGAAATCTATTTCTTTGTTCATTTCATAAATCGTCCAATCTACAAAAGCTCTAAGAAAATTACCTTCCCCGAATTGAAGCACCTTTTCAACATAGTTCTTCTTTTCATGAACATCTTTAATCTTTTTCATCCGCTTTCCTCCTCAACATTTTATGTTAACGTGTGCATAGATTTGCAAAGTTAAACTCATGGACAAATCTGTCGTGAGTTTCCTTATAAAACAAGCATACTTCAATTATATTTGGCTATACCTTCTTGTTAATATTTATTCTTCCCACAGATTCTCTGAGTTGAAGCTCTGTATTCATATAGATGATTTCTCTTTCTATTTGTTTTCCACCAATTAATTCTAATAGCTTTTTAGCCCCTTCTTTACTAATTTCCTCAATGGGTCTTTTAACCGTAGTTAATGCTGGTGATAAAAATGAGGAGAATACATTGTCATCAAATCCCATGAGGGAAATATTTTCAGGTATCTTCAAGCCCCGCTCTGCAATGGCTTTCATGGCACCTACAGCCATGTCATCGTTGGAACAAAACACTGCTGTAGGAATACTGGAAAGATTCAATATCTGCTGCATGGCTCTATATCCACTCTCCAAATCATATTTCCCTTCCACAATAAAATCTTTATTCATTGGAATATTGTAACGAATGAGGGCCTGTAAAAAACCTTCTTTTCTTTCCTGGGTAGATTTAAACCCTTTCTTCCCCTCGATGATTGCAATTTTTTTGTGTCCACGTTGTATCAGGTGTTCGACTGCTTTATACGCACCCTTTTGATCATCGGATAGAATATTGGTAATGGGTGCAGCTTGAATTTCCCTGTTTAGAACCACCAAAGGAATGCTCTTTTCTAATATATTATAGATGAAGGAATCGTCTTTGGTACTCTGACTCATAACAATAATACCATCAAAGTGTTTTTTGTTTATAGAATGAAAATTTATATAATCATCGATTCCACTTACTATCAAATTGAATTCTTTATGAACAATACCATTAACACCTCGTACAACTTCATAGAAAAAATTAGATGAGGTACCTTCATGAATGGTTGAAAAAAATAATCCTATGTTATAAGATCGATCTAAAACAAGACTCTTCGCATTATAATTGGGTGTGTAGTTTAACTCTTTAGCTATAGATGTTATTCTTTTTTTTGTGTCCTCACTAATTAGAGGACTATCATTCAAAGCTCTCGAAACGGTGGTATGAGAAACGCCTGCCAACTTAGCTATATCTTTGATTGTAACACTCATCCGATCACCTCAATTTCATCATAACACATCATGCACACGTTAACAATTTTTTTTGCTCTATACTACAATACAGATTCCATTTTCTTCTGCACCCCTCCTTTTTAGAGTATACGAAAGTATGGGTTCTAATACTATAACTATAAAAAACAGGCGCAGAATAATCACTTCTACGCCTGTCCCCAACCTACAATTACGTATTCATATATGATCTTGTCTTACTGCAGGTTATGTATATTTAGATTTACTTCGTCACTAATTTTAAATCAACTGGAATAAACGTATCTACAGTCTCTCCTTTTAATACTTTATCTGCCATTTCTACCCCTAATGCTCCAATCTTATCTGGCTGCTGAGCCACCGTAGCTGCCAACTTGCCTTCTTGAACAGCTTTTACTGCATCATCTGTCGCATCAAAACCAACTACCATTATTTCCCTTCCACTTGCTTCAATTGCTTTTAATGCACCCAAAGCCATTTCATCATTATGGGCGAATACTGCATTGATCTCTGTTTGGGCCTGTAGTATGTTCTCCATTACAGTTAAGCCTTTTGTTCTATCAAAATCTGCTGTTTGCTTTGCAATTACCTCTATTCCAGCACCTTTAATTGCATCATTAAATCCTTGGCCTCTGTCTCTTGCGGCAGAAGTTCCAGCAATACCTTCTAACTCTACTGCCTTACCAGCCCCACCAAGTTTCTCAATGATAAACTCTCCTGCCATCTTACCACCTGCTACATTATCAGATGCAATATGAGTAACGACTTCTCCAGCATTTGCACCCCTATCAAGGGTAATCACAGGAATTTTCGCATCATTTGCAAGCTTAATGGCACTTCCCACAGCATCTGAATCCGTAGGATTTACTAAGATCACAGATACTTTCTTTGTAATCAAATCTTCCATATTCGCTAGTTCTTTAGCTGGATCATTCTGAGAATCAAGTACGATTAGTTCAGCTCCTAGCTCCTTTGCTTTTACCTCAGCACCCTCTTTTAATGTTACAAAGAAAGGATTGTTTAACGTTGAAACAACCAATCCAATTTTTGTACCTTCTGGCTGTTGTGTCTCAGTTGCAGGTTTATTACCGCATCCCGAGAGCAAACCCATCATTAAAATAACAACCAATACAATACCTAATGCTTTTTTCATACCTTTTCCTCCCTTTAATTAAATATAGTTTATCTTTCACTGAGAACATGTTCATCATGTTTTCAGATGAAAACAAAATTATTTTTTCCTATCAAATAACACAGCAATAAGTATTACAGCTCCCTTTATAATCATTTGATAGTAGGATGACACATCTAAGATATTTAGTGCATTATTTAAAATTCCAATAATAAGGGCTCCTACTACCGTACCCAGTATGCTACCTAATCCGCCAGATAAACTTGTTCCTCCAAGCACGACTGCTGCTATGGCATCTAACTCATATCCCGCACCTGCATTCGGCTGTGCTGAAGCCAGTCTAGAAGTAATAATGATTCCTGCAAGTGCTGCGAGCATGCCGCTTATGGCATATACAATCACTTTAATCTTTCCTACAGATATTCCTGATAGTTTTGTAGCTTCTTCATTTCCACCTAAGGCATAAACATATCTCCCTAGCCTAGTTTGTTTTAATACATAGTAAGAAGCTACAAAAACTATCAAAGTAATATAAATGGGAATAGGAATTCCTAAAAAATATCCATTTCCTATGGCTGAAAACTTCTCTGCACTCACGCCACTACCTAATGTGATAGGCTTTCCATCTGTAAAGACTAATGTAGCACCTCTTAAAACAGTCATGGTCACAAGTGTGGCAATAAAAGGCTGAACTTTTCCCTTATTGATGATTACACCCGTTAGTCCACCTACGAAAATTCCAATGGCTAATGCTACAGTTACCGCTACCCAGGGACTTATACCAGTAGCAATTAAGCTTGCGCACACTGCTCCTGCAAAAGCAAAAATCGAGCCAACGGAAAGATCTATTCCACCAGTTAAGATTACAAAAGTCATACCGGCAGCAATAATCGAATTGATTGATGTTTGCCGAAAGACAATTAACATATTAGAAAAAGTAAGAAATCGAGGACTTAAAAAAGAGATGATGATCGTAAAAAATAATAGTCCTATCACTGATTTAAATTTTAACAATTTGTCTTTATTCATTTTCATATTAAGCCTCCCTTATCCCAACAGCACATTTTAATATCCGCTCTTGGGTGGCTTCTTCTCTATCGAAATTGCCGGTCAATCTTCCGCTATACATTACTGCAATTCTATCGCACATCCCTAAAATTTCAGGCAGCTCTGAAGATATGATCATTACACTCATGCCATCCGCCTTGAACTGATTGATCAGATCATATATTTCTTTTTTTGCACCAACATCAACGCCTCTGGTGGGCTCATCTAGAATCAGTATTGTAGGATTCGTCATGAGCCCTTTTGCAATAGACACCTTTTGCTGATTTCCTCCACTTAACTTTTTTACAATTTGATGGATACTGGGTGTTCTTATGGACATCTTTTCAACATAATGATGTACAACGTTTTCCTCTTTCAGCCCATCTATCATAAAAGAAATCCTTTGAAATTGTTTTAAATCTGACAAACTCATATTTTCTTTGATTGACAAATCAAGAATAAGTCCTTGAGCTTTACGGTCTTCTGAAACATAAGCTATACCATGTTCTAGTGCATCTTTTGGAGATTGAATTCTACATTTCTTCCCGCCAATGATGATTTCTCCTTTTTCTACAGGTATTGCGCCATAAATTGTTTTTGCGAGTTCTGTTCTGCCAGCCCCCATAAGTCCTGCGATACCAAGTATTTCACCTTTTTTAAGAGTAAAGCTGATATCGTCTACATATTGATTTGATAAATTCTTAATTTCTAGAGCTATTTCACTTATTTTTGTATTTACTCTAGGATATTGTTCTTCTAGCTTTCTTCCTACCATCATTTCAATAAGCAATTCTTCATTTAGGTTTTCAACATAATCTTCATGAATTAGTTTTCCATCCCTCATAATTGTAGCCATATCACATATCTCAAAAACCTCCTTAAGTCTATGAGATATATATACAATGCTACAACCATCATTTCTAAGTTCATTGATGACCTTAAATAAAGCAGTGGTTTCTTTATCTGTCAATGCATCTGTAGGTTCATCCATAATGATAATCTTTGCATTTAAGGATAAAGCTTTTGCAATCTCAACCATTTGTTGTTCACCAATACTCAAATCAGATACTAATTCTCTAGGCTCTTTTTCTACACCAAGTCTTTTAAGTAATTGTCTTGAATCGCCGAACAACTTTTTCCAATTAATTTTCTTGAATGAATTCACAGGTTCTCTTCCTAGAAATATGTTTTCCCCTATGGTAAGTTGTGGGATTAAATTCAGCTCTTGGTGGATGATAGCTATCCCTGTATCTTGTGAATCTTTGGGTGACTTAAATATCATCTGCTTTCCAGCAAAATATATTTCTCCTGCATCTGCCTGATACACACCACTGAGAATTTTCATCAAAGTTGACTTTCCTGCGCCATTTTCACCTAATAGCGCCATAACTTTCCCTTCGTAAATGTTAAAATAAATATTCTCTAGGGCCTTAACACCTGGAAACTCCTTTGTAATGGCTCTCATTTGCAAAAGTGGTTTTGTCAATTTTCTCACTCCCTAAAAAACCACCCCAGATTTTAGAATAATATTCGCATAGGGTGTGTATTCTCCAGTTCTTACAATACAAGTAGATTCCTTTGTGATTGATTTGAATAACTCATGATTTACTTCAGTGATCTTAATCTTTATACCCTCGGTGTTTTCTATCTTTTCGATAATATCCCTTACTCGTTGGTACATCAAGGGACTCACGTCTTTCGTTTCACTTGCAATAATTACTTCTTCAATTTTTAATTCTTCTAGTATTGTCTCAAGGGTTTCAATGAAAGTAGGAATACCCTGTCTTAATGATAGATCAATGCGTTGTACTTCCTTGGGAATAGGAAGGCCACTATCACATATGGTCAGCATATCATTATGACCCATTTTTGCGATTGCATAAGATATCTCAGAATTTATCAAAACACTCTTTTTCATAGTAATTCCCCCTCAAAATGATTAACATCGTCTGTGAATGGCAAAGAGCTTTGGGCTCCTAACTTTGTGACTGTTAGTGCTCCTACTTTTGTCGCAAAGTCGATGGCTTGTGTCATCTCTAATTTGTTGGATATCGCCACTGCCAAAGCTCCAACAAAACTATCTCCAGCTGCAGTGGTATCCACAGCCTTTACTCTATATGCTTTGAATCTATACATACCTTGCTCCGATAAATACATACTCCCTTTTTCCCCCAGGGTAACAATCAGCTGCTTCACACCCTTTTCAAGAAGTTTCTTTGCAGCTGCCAGAACATCTTCATCATTTTTTATTTCCATTCCCGTAAGTATTTCCAGCTCTGTTTCATTAGGAACCAATAAATCCACATTCGCAATAACTGCGTCTTCTAGGAATTGTGCGGGCGCAGGGTTCAATATTGTATACTTCCCTGCTTCCTTAGCCTTTAATAAAGCGTATTGCACCACCTCCATAGGCACTTCTAGTTGGATAACGATCGTTTCCGCCTCATGAATCACATCTAAACTATTTTCTATGTCAGCTTGCGTCATTTTAAAATTTGCACCTGGTACAACTATAATAGAATTATTCGCTTCCCCATCTACTGTTATCATGGCTACCCCAGTAGAGCAATCGTTTTCCTTCGTGATGTATTTCGTATCTACGTTATCTTGTGTAAGGGCATTTTTCAGCGTTTCCCCAAAGCCGTCGTCGCCAATCTTGCCGATCATCCCTACATTTCCACCAAGTCTGGCGATGGCAACAGCCTGATTTGCCCCTTTTCCTCCAGGTATTTGCCTAAAAGAATCCCCTATAATTGTCTCTCCCATTTTAGGCATATTCTTGGTGTTTGTCACTAAATCCATATTTAAACTACCAATGACAACAATTTTACCCATTTTCCCGCGCTCTAGTTATCATCATAACTAGAGAACTTCCCTCCCTCTTGTATCTATTTTTTCATGGTAGATTTTCTTATGAGAAGATTGGTACTTAACACAATCTCCTTTTTTCTTGGATTCTTCTTCTCAAGGACACTAATAAGCATACTTGCTGCTTGATATCCCATTTCATAATTGGGCTGCTTGATCGTTGTAAGTTCAGGATCAATCAAACTAGCCAGATATATATCATCAAAACCTACAATCCCCACATCATAGGGAATACTTATTCCTTCTTCCTTCAAAGATTTAATGGCTCCGATGGCAATCAGGTCATCTCCGCAAAACAAACTATCAAACTTTATATTTTTCTCGATAAGTATCTTTACTGCCTCATATCCCCACTCACTTTTATACTCACCCTCCAGCATCATTGCATCCTCATCCGGAATATGAAAATCTGTTAAAGCTTTCTTGTACCCCTCATAGCGGTCTATACCAGGCTTGCTCAATAAAGGCCCTGATATAAAGACAATTTTCTTATATCCACTTTGTAAAAGGTGTTGTGTACCCTCATACGCCCCTTGAAAGTTATTTACAGTTATTTTACCTTTGACACCCTTAAAGTCAATATCCCTATCAACCAAGATGATCGGAATAGATGTGTGCTGTAAATTTTCAAAGCCGTTGGTTCTTTTCGACGAAGCTGTGAAAATAATCCCATCGATCATTTTCTCGATCAGCATATTAATATATTTCTCTTCTTTGGTTAAGACATCATCAGTATTACAAAATATAATATTATAGCCCTCTTCATTGGCCTTATCCTCTGCACCTCTAGCAAGTTCAGGAAAAAAGGGGTTTCTTATATCAGGGATAACCAACCCGATTGTTTTTGTTTTTTTTGTAACCAAACTTCTTGCCATAATATTAGGAACATAATTATATTCCTTTATAATTCTTCTTACTCTATCTTTCGTTGCCTGGCCTATGTCATCATCCTTATTATTTATAACCTTTGATACTGTAGCTGTAGAAACCTCCGCAATTCTTGCAATATCCTTAATTGTTACTTTCATTCTAAGCCTCCTAATGCTACTTAAACGGTTTACTAAACCGTTTAAGTAGATTATACATCCATCTTATTTCTATTTCAATAAGAAAATGAATGTATTTAATATATTTTTTGAAAGCTTGTCCGTAATAAAAAAGCTGTCTCAAAATGATGTTAACATCATTTTGAGACAGCCTCTCATTTTCACTATATGAATCTATGCTAGTGCTTTTCCCCTAGATTTTGTCTTTTGCATGAAAAATACTGCTGCGATAGCTACGGCTCCTATTGCATTCAATTTCAATGCAGTTGTTACTAGAAGTATACCACCTACCAAGAATATAGCGCGCTCAATGATTGACATATTGCTCATAAAGTAACCCGTCAATGCAGATGCGACACAGACAATACCGATTAACGCGGTGACAATCATCACAATCATATTCATAAAGGTTACATCAATGAGTAGCATTTCCGGACTATACACAAAGATGAACGGTATGATAAAGGCTGCAATAGCTAATCTGGCAGCCTGCATTCCTGTTCTCATAGGCTCTGATTTTGCTACGCCTGCTGCGGCAACAGCAGCTAGACAAACTGGTGGTGTAACATCTGCTACAATTCCAAAATAAAAAGCAAACATATGGGCAGCCAATACAGGAACATTTAGCATCATTAATGCAGGTGCAGCGATAGTCGCTGTAATCACATAGTTTGCTGTAGTAGGCACACCAATTCCTAAAATTAAAGAAGTGACCATTGTGAAGAACAATGTTAATAAAAGATTACCATTTGCGATGCTTACAAGAATAGAACCCATTTTTAATCCTAATCCTGTTTGGGTAACTACCCCAATAATAATTCCTGCACATGCACATGCCGCAATTACTGTCAACGCACTTCTTGCACCTTTTTCAAGTCCATTCACTACATCTTTAAAACTCAATCTAGTTTCTTTCTTAATAGCAGCACAAAGGATGGACGTAACAATAGCTCCTAAAGCTGCTCTCACAGGTGTATATCCTGCGATCAATAAATAGATAACGATAATGATTGGAACAAGTAGGTGTCCCCTTGTTTTCATAATATTGCCCAGCTTAGGGAGTTCTTCTTTTGAGAGTCCCTTTAACCCTAATTTTTTCGCTTCAAAGTGAACTCCAGCCCAAACTCCAAAATAGTATAACAGAGCAGGAATTGCTGCTGCACTGATTACCCTCACATAAGGGGTGTTGGTAAACTCAGCCATTAGAAATGCTGCAGCCCCCATGATAGGTGGCATTAACTGCCCGCCCGTAGAAGCTGTAGCCTCTACAGCACCTGCAAACTCACTCTTGTACCCCAATTTTTTCATCATAGGAATGGTGAAGCTGCCTGTTCCAACCACATTGGCTACTGAACTTCCCGTAAGAGTACCCATAAGTGCACTAGAAATTACAGCAACCTTTGCAGGCCCACCTGCTGCAAATCCTGCGATGGAGTTAGCTGCATCAATGAAAAATTCTCCCATACCTGTTTTTTCGAGATACGCTCCAAATAAAAGAAACATAAATATAAAGGTTGAGGAAACACCAATTGGGATTCCAAATATACCCTCCGTCGTAAAAAACAACTGCTGTATTAAATCATCTAACGCAACACCCCTATGGGCTAATCGACCGGGAATATAAGGACCTAATAAAGCATATCCCATAAACAAAACTGCAATGATGACCATGGGCCAACCAATTACCCGTCTAGCTGCTTCCAATACGAGTATAACAGCAATCAATCCAACAATCATATCCAGCGTCGTTACTCTTCCAGCTCTGAATACTAAATCTTTATAAAATACAACAACATACATACTTACTGTTGCAGCAGCAATCGCCAAGCCTATATCCACTGGATGCATTTTTTTCCTAGACCAATTTTGTCTAGATGGGTACAATAGGAACACTAAGCCTAATCCAAAGGCTAAATGAACAGCCCTCTGTAGCATAGCATCTAATACACCAAAAATCCCTGTGTATAATTGAAATAATGTAAAACAGATTAAAATGGCAGATACTATCTTGGCTGAAACACCCTTAAGGTCACGGGAGTCTGAACCCTTATCATATTTTCTTAAAAGTTCATCGGTATTCTGTTCACTAGTTTCCGCTGAGGATTCAAATTCTATTTGGTTATCTTGACTCATTATTTATCCCCTTTCTCAGCATGTTAAGTTCAAGGTGCAGTAGTTAAAATACTTAAATTACTATTGACGTAAAATGATTCTCAAACCGCCTTATATATAAGGCAGTTTGAGAATAAACAAATCATCAGAAAACGATATGTATTTTTCTTCCTAACTTTAAAACCCATCGACCTACTGCAGATAATTCAATCAAACCGTCGGCCTCCGTTACCAGATCTATCAGTTCATACCGCGTTTCCCCAATACTCACCCAATGTTCTGGAATAGGAGATACCCTTAATTTAATGGAGTTAAAAGGTCTTTCCATCTTTAACACAAATTTCCCATCCTCCATATCAAACTGCCCCACCTCTTGGGTGAAAGGCAATCCTACCCCAAAAGACTCATAAATCGTTTTGTAAAGCATCAAGGTATTATCCTGCTCAGCTCTAAAAAACTCTTCTACAGGTGTTAATTGAACAGAATGAATATATCCTAAAGTAAACGTATTATCAGGAAGAAAAAACGTTTGCTCAAGATCGTGATCGATGTCTTTTATGATTAACACCTTCCCATAGTCTATACACGTTATTAATAGTATAGCCGTAAGGGTAATGAAAAGAAGAATATGCTTTCTATTTAGGATACTTTTTCTACTATGATTCCTCAACGTATGTTAAGCTCCTTATTTTAATAATCCTTCTTCTTTGAAATATTTCTCAGCACCTGGATGTAATGTGATAGACATTCCATCTAAAGCTGTTTCTTTTGTAATGTTTTTGCCTACATTGTGGGCTGCTACAACTCTAGCTTGGTTCGCATAGATCGTCTTCACTAGATCATAAGCTAACTCATCAGTCATCTCAGCATTTACAGCTAGCATCGCTTTTACTGTTAGTGTTTCAACATCTGTTGTTTGTCCGTTGTATGTATTTGCAGGGATTGTAAACTTTGTAAAGAATTTATAATCTGCTAATAATTTATCCGCAACAGCTCCATCTACTGGTACTACATATACTTCTCTTTGAGCTCCAAGATCTTGAATTGCAGCTGTAGGTATTCCTGCTGTAAGGAATGCTACGTCTACCTGCTTATCCTTTAATCCTGCTGATGCTTCTGCAAAAGAAAGGAACTTAGCATTGATGTCCTTTTCAAAATCCAAACCAGCTGCAGCAATAATTTGTCTTGCATTTGCCTCAACACCACTACCAATCGCTCCAACAGCAATATTCTTTCCTTTTAAATCTGCTATAGATTTGATTTTTGGGTCTGCAGTGATGATTTGAAGAGGCTCAGAATACATAGTAACTAAACCACGAATATCTGCATATTTTCCATCTTTGAACATCTCCGCGCCATTTTCTGTGTACCATGCAACGTCATTTTGAACAATAACTACTTCAACTTTTTTATCTTTTAATAAGTTAATGTTCGCTACGGAAGCACCTGTACTTTGTGCAGTCGCATTAACACCTTCAATGTTGTTATTCCATATTTCTGCAAACGCCCCGCCTAGTGGGAAATATGTACCTGCTGTTCCACCTGTACCTATATTAACGAAAACTTGTTCTGCTTTCTTTTCTGGTGCCGCTGTAGCTGGTTGCTCAGCTGGCTTGCTTGTACACCCTGCGAACAAACCAATTGACATAGCTAGTATCATTAAAACTGCAATCACTTTAAATATTTTTTTCATTACTTTTCCCCCTCTAATTTTCATATCCTTCTTATTAATTGCCTTGCTATTGCTTTTGTCCCCCCTTTTTGCAAGGATTATGTTTCAAAACTTTATCTACACTCATGTGGATACTTTTTTGTACACACATATTGTATATTTCATATAGTGACGCTCGAACCTTATTACCGTGAGATTAAGGAATAATAGTTATATAAAACAGAATGATTATTAGCATTTGTTTCATTATTTTCTAATTATAGCATAATACGCTTTTTTTTACATCAATTTATTAACTTTTTGTAATATTGAAGAAATATTTATGCCCTATAACAATCAATACATTATTTTTATCCACTACATCTAGAGACGATGGCGCATTATTAATCCGATCAAGGATATCGGAGATTTCTCAGTATTAATGATATGATTAAATGATTATGATTGCATTCATTCGGTGTAAACATCATCAATGAAAGTTTATAGACACTGTGTCGCTATAAAGCCCCATATCCTTCAAAGGATATGAGGCTTTATCATTTATAATAGGATTTTTAAACATCTACCTTTCCTAATACGATAAGATCGTCTCCCAAAATTTCGTCTAGAAATTCAATGGTTTCCACTTTGGCTTCCCCACTAATTGCAGGCAGTTCAAGAATTGAAACATTGTATCCTTCCAGCAGTTTTTGCTTGGCATCTTCCTTAAACCATCCAAGGTAGATACATACACGATCATTCATACTAAAACCTTTGCCGCAATACATGCTTATCTCGTGTAAATCACCCTCCGTAGCAATCTCCTTAACAGAATATGCTTTGATTTTTTCTAACATTTTCATCTCTACATTTTTATAAGCGATAACAACTACTTTATACTTAATACTCACAAAAACCCCTCCAATCCCCTTATTTAATACATTTCAATTATACTATTTTTTCCATATATATGTATATAGACATTCTTACTACATCTCCAGAAGCAGAGTGATAATGGTAACCTTACTAAGAAAACTGACATATTATATTATGCGAATTGTTATATAAAAGGAGTGATACTATTGAAACCTTATGCCGTTAAGCCTGGTGATACCTTATATTACATTGCGATGCGATACAGAGTTAGCATACCGCAGATAGTAGCCCTCAATCCAGGTTTAAATCCTGACCTTATTTTTGTTGGACAGATTATAAATTTGCCCCAAGGGGCAGAAGCTATGCCAATTATATATATTGTCAGACCGGGGGATGCACTCTATAAGATAGCATATCGATTTGATGTATCTTTAGGGGCTCTACTGGCAGCCAATCCACAATTGACTAATTTCAATTTGATATATCCTGGAATGCGCATAACCATTCCTGAACCCGAACCTATCATAGAGGGTATCATCCTGGATTTTGTTCCCACTGATGCAATTTTGGATCCAACAAGACCTGTTATTTATTTATTCAACAAAGCAAATAACAGATTGTATGCTATAAACTACGATTCCAAAGCTGTCCAATTTATTCAATTTAATTTGCCCGTTGAAACATTTACCTTTGTTAATGGAAATATCTACGTTGCGCTGTTAATTAGCGGACATCAATATTATAGTCAACTCCCAGGAACAGGCGCAGTGGCAGTTGTGGATAGCACAACCTTTAGGATACAAAAACAATTCAATGTCAGTATTGACCCATTCGATATCGCAGCTGACGCAAACGATTTTATATATATCCCTGGCGGTTCTAGCCAATGGACTGATATTAAGAGTTTTTCAGTTGAAACGCAAGCAGAAATTTCCAAAGCCCGTATTCGTCATAGAAGCTATGCCAAAATGCATCCAATTTTTGATCGGATCTACACAATCACTACAGACACTTCGCCACGAGATATAACCGCTTATAATGTTTCTGACGGTATCTTAAAAGATTCCTATGATTCACCCTACCACGGTGATTATCCATTGAACCCTTACTTTAAGATATCACCAGATGGAAAATATATATTCAACAGCGCTGGTACTGTTTTCACCATTGCTATCAACAAGAGCGAAGATATGAAATTTTACACCAACCTAAATCGACCTTTTGTTGATATTGCTTTCAATATAGAAACCAATAGGTTTTATATAGCCGAACCAGGAAAAAATATTATTGCATATGATTACTCCACATTCTTGCCTGTTACTACCTATTTAACCCAAGGTGTGACCATTCGTTTGTTTAATAGGGGTAATCAGCTTATCTCTGTGTCAAGGGGAATAAACAATAAATACTTTATTGAGTTTATAGAAGTCTAATTTGTTCAGAGGTTAAAATATACTAGCATTGACAGAAATTATAACAAATTCGACCACTCATTAAGTGGTCGAATTTGTTATTTTCTAATAATACATATAGCTTTTTTCTTTAACTCTTTCTTAACGAGATATTTGTATATTCTTAAGATCTATGATGAATCCACCTTCCAATAAAAAATCTAGACCTAAAAGTCCATTGATATCTTCATATGGAAACGAAGTAAAGTCTAATGCAACATTATTTGCAGTGAAGGTATCAATTTTTATTTTATCTATATTCTTGATAAATGCATGTTCTTTTCCGCCTATACCATAGGATACCACAATTTCATCCTCAACACTCACCCTAATACCTATCTCATCTACTGCATCCTGAGAAAATAAAGAATGGGAAGCACCTGTATCTATGACAATATTATCGATTATTTTTGATTGTCCCATAAATTCGATTTCAACGGATGTAAATAATAATCCATCTCTAAGCTCGATATTCATTTTTAAATACTCTCCTTAGACCAATTCTACTTCGGATCTTCAAAACAATCTGTTCTTTGGATGTATGGTACACCAAAACATTGTTTTTCGAACTCAGCAGTTCATCCGTAGCTTGTAGTTCATCAACTGTTGCGATTACAGCCATTTCATCAATGTATTCCTTATCATCTTCCACATGAGACTTTAGAACCTCAATTTTAACGAATTGATTGGGGAATACTTTCCTTACTTCTTCCCATTTCATCATTCTCACCTTCCCATTTTGATGAATGTAAAACTGATATGCTAGCATTTTGTTGTAATCAGCTTGTCTATATTCTCATTATAAATTATTTTCAATGAAAGTTAAATGTAGATACTTCACTGTTTACTATCTTGTATTTCATATCCCATATTTTTATAGCCACTGAGTCTTTTCCTGTACATTCTAAAGAGCATAGGTACCCTACTATCTACATAATCAAATATCTGTACCTTTCGCTTATTTGTATGTAGCCTATGGAGTCTTCCTGCATATTGCTGCAAAGTTCCCTTCCAAGAAATTGGCATAGCCAAAAACAAGCAGTCTAATCTTGCATCATCAAAACCTTCTCCAATATACCTTCCCGTTGAAATAATTAATCGCTCCTCATGGTCTTGGATGCTATTTATTTGTTCCTCTAGAGCTTGTCTCTGTCTTTTACCCATTCCTCCACGAAAAACAATTATATTCTTTACAAATCCTCTAAGTCTTTCTTCAAAATAATCTACATGGGCAGTTCTTTCCGTCAATAATAGGGGTGTACATCCTTTCTCTATTGCCATTAAAACATCATTGAAAATCATATCATTTCTTTCTTCGTCGCAAATCATTAAACCATAGCTTTCTTGAATAGAGGGTTTCACTAAATCGATAGGCGTCCGATACTGAAAATCTGTATTTCTTGGTATTACAATGTGCTTCATGTTGTTAGCCGCTATCAGCTGTTTTGTATCTACTTTATAACGGATAGGACCACACTGCATCAATACGACGGGCTGGTGCCCGTCTTTTCTAGTTGGGGTGGCAGTTAATCCATAGACATATTTTGACTTAATCGTTTTCATTACCTGTTCAAAACTAAAAGCAGAGACATGATGACATTCATCTACGATTACTTGTCCATACTCTTCTACTAATTTTTTCACTTGATTTCTAGAGATTAAACTTTGCATGATTGCTATATCAATAATTGCAGTTCTCTTATTTTTGCCTCCAACGATTTCTCCTATATTCTTTCTGTCAAAATCTAAAAAGGTTGACAACCGTTCCTTCCATTGGTCAAGGAGTTGTCTTCTATGTACAATAATTAACGTATTTACTTTTCGCTCGCCTATGATCCATGAGGCAATAACAGTTTTTCCAAAACCTGTAACAGCAGAAAGTACGCCTTGTTCTTCGGCATATAATGCTTCCGCAGCTCTTTTCTGCTCATTAGTCAATACACCAGTAAAAGCCGCCTCTATAGATATACCTTCATTTCGCTCTTCTTGTATTTTCAAATTAACCTCATTAACCTCTAAAATCTGCTTCACGCTTCCTATACAACACCTAGGTAAAACTAAGTATTTCATGTGTTCTTCAGAACAGTTTATTATTCTTGGCTTATTATATGTAGGAAGTCTCATAGCTTGGGCACGGTAAAACTCTGGATTATTAAAAACTGCTGTACGAATTAAGTAGTTCATTAGCCTAGATGGTAATCCTTGCTTATCAATATATAGCATGTTGCCAACAATAGCTTTAACTTCCGCTGGAAGAGTTTCATTGATTTTAAACCTTTCCAGGTTTATTTGCTTATTGCTGCTCCATAGATTTTCTGCTTCGTCTTCTACATCTATGTTTATGTTTGTTTGGAATGTACCAAGTAACTCACTAGTCTGTTCTTCCAATTTTAAAATTACTTCTTCTACTTCTGAAAACCGCAACCGCTTTATGGTAGAAAGATAATGCCACTGATCTTTATATGGTAAAAGATTTTCATCTAAAAATATACTTTTGCCTTCAGTCCTAGGTATACCTTGTAATGGCAGTGCAATTAGGTTTCCAAATCCCCCTTTGGGCAAGGTATCCTGATTTGGAAAAAGTCTGTCATAAGAGTCCATACCCAGTTGATGTCTTCATTCCAATGTGTATGTTAATATAAGAGATCCAAGTCTTCTTACCATACTTGCAGTAATTGGCATCTCAAAAAATATCCATATATGTGCCCCATTTCCAGACCTAGAACACTCCAATGCCGCTGGTACACCAAACTCCTTACATGATTTCAGAAAAGCTTTTGCATCATCCTGCCAACTATTCTTGTCTAAATCAACTGCTAGAAAATAGCAGGTCTCATCTTGTAACAAAGGATATATTCCGATGGTCTTACTGTTTTTGCTTGATAAATACTCATAAATATCTTTATCTGATAAATGAAGATATTTTCGCTGATTACATTCTCCGCATTTCATCTTAGGCTTAAAACATACTCCTTTTTTCCATTCATTTGCACATGCTGGACTATATCCAGATTTTCCATTTGAAATGCTCTCCCATCGCAGGGCATAAACATCCTCCCTGCCTATAAACAAACTTCTAAATAAATCAATCTTTAAATCAGGTGTAGAGTGCAAGGTAATATTATCCAACTCTCGTATTTCTAATGTAGTATTTTCTATTTCTGTAATGGGGTCTTTACTGTGTGCTTCTTCGAGTAAATCCAACCTTTCGCGAAGTTCTCTATTTTCATCCCTTAATTTATCATATGCATCTTTTAACTGTATATATTTTTTGAGTAACAATTGATAATCTTTCATCTGTTTCTTACCTCCACGCAAATCATAAATATGGTGGTATATTCGTTTATTTAATCTTCATCATCACTAAAATAGTTATAGTATAACTCAACCATGATATCCTCGAATCCCCAGCCAATCCCCATACATTGATCCTTAATTTCCGCCAGTCGTTTCACATAAGTATCCTCGAGATTATTTTCGCTTACATGAGCTAATAGCTTCTCATACATATTTTCAATTTTTACATAGAATACCTCATCTATATCTCCATAAGTATTTGTAAATTCAACGCCTGACTCAACATAAATAATCATAAGTTCTGCGATAGAAGCAGGGTTTGAGGAAATCTTTTTAAAATCATCCAGTGCCTTTTTCATTACAGCATACCTTAGTTTTCCAAATCCTCTATCAGGAAAGAATTCATTTCTAATAATCTTCTTATACTTTTCCTTTATTTCATCTTCATCTGAATTTACTCTTACAGCATAATACTCTTTTACATTTGAAAATAGCTTCATTAATTGAAGAATTTCTTCTCTCAATTCTGCATCTGTTTTTGAATTTAAGTATTTTTTCATCTGCGTTAAAGTTAGTTTTGCCATATAATCTCCTTTCAGACAGTTGTTTGAATAATCATATATTCACTCATATTTGTTTTATTATACCATTTAATTCCAGTATGCTACATTAAATTTCATTTTTCTTCAATTACATTTTGCTCAGTGCAATAGGTGAGAAATGATAAAACCCATGCTCCAATTAAATGGAGTATGGGTTTTTCTACATTCAAAACGCATATTATATTCGCTTAATGACTATTCTTCTAATTCCTTGGCATACTTCATGATTCTCTCAATTATTTCTTCCCTAAATTTATCTATTGCTTTAAAGTCCATATTCGGGATATAGCAGGTTTCAAGAATATCATGTTCTTTCTTCGCCACCAATACATTAGCTAAGCCCTTTGTAAGTAATTCATCAATTAAAGCTTTGTCTTCCTTCAGCTTATCTT
>CALECF010000022.1 GCA_937948705.1 uncultured Anaerosolibacter sp.
ATAACACCAATCATCCGGTGTATTTTCTTGATGTGCTTTTTTTTCTACTACATTTTGTACATAGCTTTTTTTCCCTGTTCCCTTTACCCCTACCACAAAAATGTTATATCTCAAGTTTTTAACTTGCAAACCAAACTCCATTGCCTGTACTGCTCTGTTTTGACCAATAATTCCTTCTAATGGGATTAGCTCTTCCGTGGTCTCAAAAGTAAATTGCTCTGGATTACACACCTTTTTCAATTTTGTATAAGGAAGTTCCTTATATTTCGCCAAAATTACTCCCCCCTCTGCGTAATATTTCATACTTTAATCTATTTTATTCACCTTCTTTGTCCTTTTCTCCATGAATTTATCGATAATTCAAAAAAGAATCTTTATATTAAAAGATTCTTAGAAAAAAGTAAACTCACAACGCAAGTTTTCCCCCAAATGCAATAGTATAAATGAATAATTCTTTTCTCTCCTTTTCATCGTTGGGGATCCTGGATTCAACATCATTATTCCCGATTTTGTCTGCAGGAGCGGCTGATGGCTGTGTCCAAAAAGAATGATGTCAACATCCTCATGTCTAAAGCTGTTAAAAGCACGATCAATGGTTTTACCATGCTCTCCATGTCCATGAAAGATACCTATTTTATATCCATTTATTTCAACGATGCGCTTTTCTTGTAAATTGACGAGCGTACCCTCCCTATCTCCATTTCCTTTTACCACATATACCGGTGCAATGCCCTCTAATTCACTTAATAGATCTTGATGTTGTATATCTCCACAGTGAAAAATAGCATCTACACCCACTAGGCTTTGATACAGAATCCTAGGTAGTGGTTTCTTCATGGTTTTCAAATGGGTATCAGCTATTACGGCAACTTTAATTGGAATCATCTCCCAGAAATTCTTCTATCATCTTTCTTATTTCCTCATCCATTTCTTTCCCTAGATGGTCCTTTATAATGCTTGTTTCCCGATCTGTGTCCAACTTCATAATCGCCCAGATGGCATACTTTCGAATCATCCTACTCTCATCCCTCAGCAGCTTTTCTAAGTATGGTATTGCAGAGGGATCTTTTTTATTGGTAAGGGCTATAATGGCATTTCTTCGCATACTGTTTTTCCCCCGCCATCCTGCAGCAGTTTTCCCATATCTATCTTTGAATGTTTTATTATCCATATGTAAAAGCTCGATCAGGTCTGGTTTATGAATGTTGTCCTCTGGATAAAAGACTTTATGCTTTGTAACTTCTATTCCTTGATTCTGAGGGCAAACTAATTGACAGGTATCACATCCATAAATCCTGTTTCCTGTTTTTTCACGAATCTCAGGATCTATATCTTCCTTTGTTTGCGTAATATAGGACAAACATTTTTTCCCCTGAATCTTATAGCCTTCTTCTAATGCTTGAGCGGGACACGCCTGAATACATGCATTACAGCTAGAACATTGATCAATGAGCGGCTGGTCTGGTTCAATTTTGAAATCCACAATCGCATACCCTAAAAATACCCAAGAACCATATTGTTTTGTAATCAACATATTATTTTTCCCAAACCATCCCAAGCCCGCTCTCCAAGCAACTGTACGATCAGATAAAGGCCCCGTATCTACATATATTTTATACTGAAATGGCCCCACGTATTTTTCTATACTTTCCATCAGTAACAACAGCTTGTCTCTAAGAACTTCGTGATAATCCTGGCCCCAGGCAGATCGTGAAATGGCTCCTAAAGGTAGTTTGCTTTCCCCTGCTAACGCTGGTTTCTCTATATAATAGTTTATGGCAATGGCAACAATCGTCTGTGCATCTGCCATTATAAGCCTAGGATCAATACGCTTTTTAATATCTTGTTCCTCAAATCCTGATAAATACCCCTTTTCCTTTCGTTCAATGAGCGTATTTTCAATTTCATAAAAAGGAGTAGCGGAAGTAAAACCAATTAAGTCAATACCAATATCCGTTGCACAATTTTTTATCTTTTCTTTTAATTCTTTCATCACAAACTCACCACCATGCTTTTTCAGTCATTATACAATTGATTATAGCACGAAAAGCACACACTTGTGCTTTCATTTACTGCCCTTATCCGCTATCTAAAGTATACTTTTTGTGTTTTAGATAGCATCATCCCATGGTGTATCTTTATTTACTTGAAAATGCTGTCATGGCCTCTACAGGCCATATTCTATATTCAGCTCTTCCCTTTATTGATTTTATGGGAACATATCCAAAGCATCTACTATCGTTGCTATCGTTGCGATTATCCCCCATTACAAATGCCATTCCCTCAGGGACAACCCCTGCAGTAACGAGATAATCCCGATCATCATATTCTTCAAAATTTGTATAAGCTTCTTCTACAGGCTCTCCATTAATATATATTTTTCCATCTAGAATTTCAAACAAATCTCCTTCAAGAGCAATCACTCTCTTGATAAACAATTCCTTTTTTCTTTCTTTGATTGGTGGTACAAATATAACGATATCTCCTTGATGGGGTTTGTGTATTTGATATTCAAATTTATTGATAAAAAGTTTGTCTTCATTCTTCAAGGTAGGATACATAGACAAGCCCTGTACAATCGTAAAACCAAAAATAAACTTTTCAAAAAAGAGACCTAATATAATGGCGATTAAAAATGTTTTTATCAATCGTACTAAATCATCCATCATCACATCACATCCTAACCTATATCTCCTCTGTATTGTCTCCAAGGATTTAGCCTTTTATAAGGCTTATTCTTTATAGGCAAAATTCTTCGATTGATTTATTATATGAAGGATGTGATGTTTTTTATTGCTCAAAATGATAATTATTTTTTATATATAATTTTCTTCGAACTTAAAGTTTTCTATTTCATAATAAAATGCTCGATCAATAGCATAACAATAAAGCCTGTAATTACACCAAATGTAGCCTTAACCTGATTGCCATGGCAATGGCTCTCAGGAATCAGCTCATGAGATACAACATAGTACATGGCACCTGCTGCAAAAGACAAGGTAAAGGGCATATAAGGGTGAATTACATTACCTGCCAATATTCCCACAGAGGCAGCAATCGGCTCTCCAATTCCTGCAAAAAAAGCAAATAGAATTGCTTTGCCTTTAGAATAACCTTTTTCTATGAGTGGTGCTGCTACTACGAAACCCTCTGGGGCATTTTGTATACCCATAGCCAATGCAAGAATGATACCCCGTTCTTGGCTACCCGTAGCATACCCGATCCCTATTGCTAAGCCCTCTGGTATATTGTGAATGGCGATAGCAGCAATCATCATAATTGTTTTTGTTAAAGCTTTGCTTTCAAAATCTGTATTACGTACCTGACCCATATTGATATTCGGAATAATTTTTTCTACTAAACCAATTAATATTGCGCCTGAGACAAGGCCAATAATCACCTGAAATATTGCATCTTGCTCTAAAGCGGGGAGAATCAAACTAAAGGATGCAGCAAACAACATGATTCCTGCTGCAAATCCAAGCAAGCAATCTTCAAATACTTTTGAAATTTTATTTACGAAAAGTAATGGCAGTGCCCCGATTCCAGTACACAAACCCGCAAGTATACTTGCAACATATCCGTTTATATTTCTCACTCCCCAGATTACTATATATAGCTAGTGCATATCCTTTACGAATATGTTTTGCAGTTTCTTTAAGAAGCATGCAGGAAGGTATTGGTTTCATGAACTGTTAAAAGGATAGCAATGGCTATCCTTTATAATGAGCCTTTAGTAATTTAATTTCTGCTGCATATCCGTCTATTTCATTGGGCGTCTCTAAAAGGATCGGCTTTTCTTCAACCGCAGGGTGTCTAATAAATCGTACCAATCCTTCGAGACCAATGGTACCTTCTCCGATCTTAGCATGTCGATCTTTATTACTACCTAAGGCCACCATACTATCATTTAGATGGATTGCCTTTAGCCGGCTTAAGCCTACGATCTGATCAAAAGATTCAAAAACATCATCTAGGTGATTCACAATATCATAACCAGCACTAAAAAGATGACATGTATCTAGGCATACCCCCAGTTTATCAGACCATTTCACTTTTTCAATAATCTGAGCGAGGTCTTCAAAAGTACCACCTACTTCTGTCCCTTTTCCCGACATTCCTTCTAATAGGATCATTGTATTTTCTTCTCCATTCAATAAATCATTCAAGCCTTCCGCAATCCGATGGATGCCATAATCCATGCTGCGATCCACGTAACTACCCGGGTGAAGTACAATGAATTGACAGCTTTCAAAATGTTGTAATCTATCTAGGTCGTCCCGAAGTAGTGTTTTTGCCAGATTCCAATTGTCCTTTTTTCCCGAGGCAAAATTATAAATGTAGGGTGCATGGGCTAATAAAGATGAAAAATCATGTGTTTTACAAATTTTGTCAAGCTTTTTTATGTCCTCTAGATCTAACTCCTTTGCCTTTGCCCCC
>CALECF010000023.1 GCA_937948705.1 uncultured Anaerosolibacter sp.
GTAGCCTATTCCCTTGGAAATTTTCTTTCCAATCAAAGATATGAGATTTTAAAGAATCGTTATACTGAAGATGGTATGTTGGTCCATATCAAAATCATAAAGGATCTGGTAAACAATGTCGTCCATATATCCGATGTAACCTATCAGCCCACATGGGTACATAAGTATGTCAAGGATGGCAATCGGATCTTCGAAATTCTTCCATTGCCCCAAGCCTTGGATAAACCAGAAGAATTTCATTTGTCATCTGCTGAATCACGCTGGCGGGCGAAGCTATCCCATGACAATAGTGGGAACTTGCTCAAGGCAAAGACTTCACCAATATATGCTTCTAGTGATAGGATAAGGAAAATAAGCAAAAATAATATAGAATGAGCCACTCCTTGGAGTGGCTCATTCTATATTATTTAGGGATTAAATCGATGGATACGATTTCACAATTCGTGAAGATACGCATGGGTGGACCCCATAGCCCCGTACCTGAGGTGGTATAAATATGAGATCCTTCCAGTTCGTATAGTCCATAGGAGTATTTAAACACCAATGGCACGAGGAGATTTAAGGGCAAAATTTGACCCCTATGGGTATGACCAGATAGTTGAAGATCAACGCCCTCCCGTGCTGCTTCTGGAAAACCCACGGGCTTATGGGACATTAATATAATAGGATGATCGTCTTCAATCGTGGACATCGCTTTTTTCAGATCGGGACCTGGTAATGAAAAGCGAGGAGCTGTATCATCTGGAATACCTACCACATGAAGCCCATTATCTATGGTAATGGCCTCGTTGTTTAATATATGGAAATTCGAAAGGGCAGAAAACTCGTTGAAGTGCTCAATTCCGCCATAATACTCATGATTTCCAGATGTGACATAAACACCATGTTTACTTTTTAACTGGCGAAGTAGTGGTGGAAATGTTTTAATTCTATCTAAATGATCATCGATCACATCTCCAGTGATCAAAATAATGTCTGGGTTTTGTTGATTTACCTGTTCTACAATAGCTTCAATCCACTTTTCTGAGGTGCCATCATGGATATGGATATCAGAGAGCTGTACAATTCGAAAACCAGATTGCTCAGCCGATAGATTTGCCATAGGGACTTGGATTTCCTTTAACCTTGGAGGCTGCTTTACCTGGAGAAACGCAAAAATCACGGCGATGATAGAGACAGCCAAACTGGCATAGGTCAGCACCTGTCTATACTCAGTTAAAAAAATAGTCATCAGGTCCTTGAATACAAAGATGGTAAAGGTAATAGAGATTATACCCAACCAAATCTGGCCACTAGAAGTAAGAAAATCTACACCACTCCTTCGACGCAGGAACTCTCCAAGGAAAAAGCTCAATCCTCCGAGGGTCATAACAATCCTTAGGAAGATCTTCAATGAACCAGAAAGAACGATACTCCTAACAATGCTCCAATAGATATAGTAGTGCAATCCAAAGTATAAAGATGATGCGACAAAAATAAAAAAGAGTATCCGTGGAAATGTCAAAATGATTCCCCCTAGAATGTATTGATGAAATCTGATGCCAATATTGAATATTGTACCAAACTTGGAGTGGTAAGACAATATCATGCATATTTCATTTTTTCCTTTAATAAGTATAGGTTAGCGTGGGGCTTGAGGAGGGACTTATGGAAAAGGTATGTATGTATTTAAGGAAATCAAGGGCGGATATAGAGGCAGAAGCCCAAGGTGCAGGCGAGACCCTAGCAAAACACAGACAATACTTGACACGTTACGCCCATGAAAATAAGCTGAATATGATTTCTATCAAAGAGGAAATTGTTTCTGGTGAAAGTCTAGTCCATAGACCAGCGATGTTGGCGCTGCTCCAGGAGGTAGAAGCCGGATGCTATGACGCAGTGCTGTGTATGGACATGGATCGTTTGGGTAGAGGGAACATGCAGGAGCAGGGTTTGATCTTGGAAACCTTTAAAAAATCGGCTACGAAAATCATAACCCCTCGCAAGGTTTATGACCTTCAAGATGAGTTTGATGAAGAATACAGTGAATTTGAAGCCTTTATGGCACGGAAGGAATTAAAAATCATCAACAGACGACTACAACGAGGGAGATTGCGCTCCGTGGAGGAAGGTAATTATTTATCCCCTATTCCCCCTTTTGGTTATGACATTTGTCACAGGGACAAGGTAAGAACCCTTATGCCCAATGATGAACAGGCAAAGGTAGTAAAAGTTATTTTCGATTGGTATACCAACCATCAACTTGGTGCCAATAAAATTGCCGCTAAGCTTTCAGATATTGGTTATCGATCCAGTACAGGAAAAGCTTGGTCTTCATCTGCGGTCCTCAATATCCTGAAGAACCCTATCTATATAGGTAAGATTACTTGGAAAAAAAGAGAGATTAAAAAATCCACTACGCCTGGAAAGAAGAAAGATGCAAAGCTACGATTAAAGAAAGATTGGCTTATTACACAAGGCCACCACCCGCCCCTTGTTGCAGATGAAATATTTGAAAAGGCTCAACGCATATTACAAGGACGCAGGCATGTCTCTTTTTCAGATAAACATCCCATTGTCAATCCTTTGGCTGGTTTGATCCGCTGTGGCGTTTGTGGCGCTTCCATGTCGTTACGGACTTATAAGAATAAAGAAGCTCAACTCATGTGCTCTCATCACTGCAACAATAAAAGTAGTAAATTGGTGTACGTAGAGAACCGCCTGATAGAAGGTTTAAAACTCTGGTTAAATGAGTACACCCTCCAGTTGGATCGAATGAGTTTCCTTGATGATCATACAAAAGAAGAAAATGGTTTACATAATAATATTATGAAAACCATTGGATCCAATTTGAGAAATTTACAAAGTCAAAAAGACAATTTGTATGAACTAGTAGAAAGAGGAATTTATGATGCCCAAACCTTTAAGGCTAGAATGAATTATCTTACAACAAAAATCAATGATATGGAAACAATATTTCTTGCCGCTAAGATTGAATTTGAAAATCATAACAGTTCTAAAGCAGTCTCTCTACCTATAGAGGGAAGTAAACTTCTTGATGTATACATTCAATCCCAAAATATAGAGAAAAAAAATAGATTCTTAAAATCTATTTTAGATTACGCAGTTTATTTCAAAGAAAAACATCATCGGGACGATCAGTTTACAATGATCCTTTATCCGAAGCTCCCTATGTTTTTGGAATAAGTTGATAAAGCAAAGAAGGTAATTCATTACCTTTGGCGGCTTATCAACCAGTATTTCCTTGGAAATAGTGAAATTTCAACATTTTATGCCTTTGTTAGCTCTATAAAGACAAAATTCATTCTACGGTCACTTCTATGGGCATTGAAAGCTCTCTTTTTTTGTATAGAAAGTACATACCAAGGCCTAAGAGGATCAGCCCTCCAGCCATGTAAGCCCAAGCATAGGCCTCTGTATAATACAAGAGCACTGGAAATATGAGGGTCCCGAGAAGATTA
>CALECF010000024.1 GCA_937948705.1 uncultured Anaerosolibacter sp.
AGCCTGCTGCTCCATAGCTGGTTTTACTTCACACATTAATTTGTTAGATACCGTGTTCTTAAACAACGTAGAAATCATTTCAGGAATGGTATTGACACAGCTGATACGCCCCGGCTTACCCATCATATATGGAAATGTTTCGGGCTCATCGGATATGAAAGTTATTAGTTTAAGCATTGGTTCTCCAGATACGATATTAATCTCTACAGCAGCGGCTCAAATGGCAAAGTACTACAACATACCCTTTAGAAGTGGTGGCGCGCTTACCGATGGAAAGGATGTAGATGCCCAAACCGGAGTAGAATCCGCAACAAGTATTCTATTTAGCTATATGAATGATGTAAACTTTATGCTGCATTCCCTAGGGGTGTTAGAGACATATAACTCTATGAGCTTTGAAAAATGGATTTTAGACGAGGAGTCTATACGAAGAACTAAATATTTAAAGGAAAAAGATTTAGGAGAGTTTTCAGAAAAAGCAATAGAAAATGCAGCACAAGTAGGTGCAGGAGGAAATTATCTTTATCACCAGGATACCTTAGAAAACTTTAAAGAAGCTTTCTTCATCTCACAGGTAGCAGATAGATATTCCTATGGGGTATGGAAGGAAAAGGAGATCAGTACCAAGTCAGTATGTAAGGGCTTATGGCAAACAAGAGTTCAGGAGTATATGCAAGTAGCGTTTCCAGCTTCATTAGATAGGGATCTAAAAAATTACCTGCAAAAGGCTGGTATATAAAAAAGGAGGAATAACTTATGCCAATTGTTCAGATAGAAATGTTTGAGGGAAGAACCTTAGAGCAAAAAAGAGCTTTAGTAGAAAAGGTAACGGAAGCAATCTGTGAAACGGTTAATACACCAAAGGATAGTGTCAGCATTATCATAAGAGAAATGTCAAAGGGAAACTATTCTAAGGCGGGAATACTCTTCAGCGATAAGTAATTTGAATTACTTGTTTTAAGTTATAAACATAAAACGTGAAAGGATTGTCGATAAAGGGGGAGATATAATGGGAGAGACATTATTTAGAAGACAACTTGAAGGGCTAAAAGAGTATGTTCCAGGCAAGCCTGCTGAGGAAGTAAAGAAAGAATTAGGACTCCAATATGTTATAAAACTGGCATCCAATGAAAATCCTTTAGGCCCTTCTTCTAAAGCAGTTGAGGCCATCAAAAATGAAGTAGAAAAAATAAACTTCTATCCAGATTCATTATCTATGGAGCTTAGAGAAGCCCTAGGAAAAAAACTGGACGTTAAAAAAGAACAAATATTTATTGCCAATGGTGGGGAAGAAACCTTAAGACTGATTGCAGATACTTTTATTAACGAAGGGGATGAGGCAATCATACCTTATCCCACATTCGATATTTATAATATTTCTGTATCCATCATGGGAGGCAAAATAGTAGCAGTGCCTTTGAAGGAAAATATGGAATACGATTTGGATAAAATGCTTGAACAGATCAATGAAAAAACAAAACTCATATATTTATGCAGTCCCAATAATCCTACTGGAAATATTATAGGGAAAGCTCAGCTTTTCAGTTTCTTGGATAAGGTTCCTGAAAATATAGTGATAGTATTGGACGAAGCTTACCATGAGTATGCACGAAGAAATCTTGATTACCCTAATGGGATTGAGACATTAAGAGACCGGAAAAACATGATCGTTATGAGGACGTTTTCTAAGGTGGTAGGAATCGCTGGGGTGAGGATAGGATATGTGGTAACTTCTGAGGAAATATGCAGGCAGATGCACAAGGTGAAGAATACTTTTACAACCAATCGACTGGCTCAAGTCGCAGCCCTAGCAGCATTAGAAGACGATGACTATATCGAAAAAGTAGTGGATTTGAATTATGAGGCTTTAGCAATGATGGAAAGACTATTTGAGGAATATGCCCTAGAATATGTAAAATCTAACGCTAACTTTGTTTTTGTGAACATAGGAATAGATAGTAAAACAATATTTAATGACCTTATGCAACGTGGGATCATCATAAGACCTGGTCATATTTGGGGTAAAAATACCTGGATCAGAGTGAGTACAGGTACGCTGGAAGATACGCAAACCTTTGTAAATGAGCTGAGAGATTTGCTGAAAAATTTTAGAGCAGAAGCTTAGCCATGTGAAAACTAAATAGCAAGGAGAAAATCTAAATGAAAATATATATCAACGGAGAGAATCTTACGATTGAAGATGTGATAAATGTGGCAAGGCATGGCTATGAAGTAGCCCTTACCGAGGATGCCATAGAAAAGGTGAAAAAAGCAAGAGAATATGTAGATCAGCTTGTTGATGATGGTAAAATTGTCTATGGAATTACCACCGGATTTGGAAAATTTAGCGATACCTATATCTCAAAAGAAGATACAAAGAAGCTTCAGCGAAACCTTATCATCAGTCATGCTTGTTCAATGGGTACCCCTCTTTCTGAAGAGGTGGTGAGAGCTGTAATGCTTCTGAGAGCCAATGCAATTTCAAAAGGCTTATCGGGCACTAGGCTAGAAACTCTTCAAACCTTAATCGATATGTTAAACAAGGGTGTACATCCCGTAATCCCTGAAAAGGGTTCTTTAGGAGCTAGTGGAGATTTGGCCCCCTTAGCAACCATGGTGTTGGTCATGATCGGAGAAGGGGAAGCCTTCTATAAAGGTCAAAGAATACCAGGGAAAGAAGCTATGGCAATAGCGGGTATAAAAACAGTAGAGCTAGTCTCTAAAGAAGGGCTATCTTTAATCAATGGAACCCAAGTAATGACGGCAATAGGTGCTCTTTGTATATATGACAGTGAAGTAGCTATTAAGAGTGCGGATGTCGTTGGAGCTATGACCCTGGAAGCACTCACTGGAATAAGGGATGCATTTGATGAGGATATTCACAGAGCCAGAAATCAAGCGGGACAAGCAAAAACTGCACGAAACTTCCTGCGACTCATCGAAGGAAGTGAATTAATTACGAACCAAGGGGATATAAGAGTACAAGATGCTTATACATTAAGATGCATACCGCAAATTCATGGCGCAAGCAAGGATACTCTTGACTATGTAAAGGGCATTACTAACAATGAATTAAATGCAGCAACAGATAACCCATTAATCTTTGCAGATCAGAAGAAGGTAATTTCGGGAGGAAACTTCCATGGACAGCCAATGGCTTTTGCTATGGATTTTCTAGGAATAGCCATTTCAGAAATCGCCAATGTTTCCGAAAGAAGAATAGAAAGATTGGTAAATCCACAGCTCAATGATCTTCCAGCTTTTTTGGCTACCAACGGAGGATTGAACTCAGGATTTATGATCGTACAATATGCGGCAGCGTCTATGGTGTCTGAAAACAAGATATATGCCCATCCTGCCAGTGTGGATTCCATACCCTCCTCAGCAAATCAGGAGGATCACGTAAGTATGGGAACGACCGCTGCAAGAAAAGCTAGAATGATTCTTGATAATGTTCAAAAAGTACTTGGTATAGAAGCATTTGCAGCATCTCAAGCCCTAAGCTACAGGGGAGATCTAAGGCAGGGAAAAGGAACAGAAAAGGTTTATGCAAAAATCCGAGAACAAGTACGACCAATCAGTGAAGATATCATCATGAATATCGAAATGGATAAGTTTGATAAAATGATAAAAGAAGGGATAATTCTTAAAGTAGCAGAAGAAGCTGTTGGAGAGTTGGAATAAATGCATCTCGTCAATGATACTAGAAAATATGCTAACCCTATCTTTACAGCTGTGTATAGATAGGGTTTTGACTATATTGGATATATTTGGTAAAATATTAGAAAGGAAAACAGTAAGATCTAATTACTACCCTAATCATATCGTTGTTTTGAATAGGAAATGGAGGGAGAAAGATTATGTCAAAAGTGTTTCCACAACCAATAGTAGATTTGCCAGAAGCAGATATTCCGATTGTGGGAATTAAAGCCCATCTGTCACAAGGGGAAAATCATCAAATAATATTCATGGAATTTACTGAGGATGTTGATCTACCAGAGCATTTTCATGAAAGCCAATGGGGTATCGTTCTCGAGGGAAAAAT
>CALECF010000025.1 GCA_937948705.1 uncultured Anaerosolibacter sp.
AATCGCTTTAAGGCGGTATTTGCAAGAAGGAGTTTCTATTGCTGCAGTTTCTGATGGTTATCACGACATTGCAGATTATTGTGCGGTCGTTGCAAGTACACTGGGAGCGTATGGAGCTATAAATATTCAATTGCGCCTCAAAGATGGAATGCCGGTAATTTTCGAAATAAATCCCAGATTCAGCAGTTCTACAGGTATGCGGTTGCTATTTGGGATAAATGAGCCGGAAAGCTTAATACGCTCAGAAGTGCTTTGCCAGGAGGTAATACCCGGCTGGGCAGCAACTGGCCTTGTATTGAGGCAATACAGCGATTATTACTTTCCATTAGATAAGCTTAACTCGCTTTCTACAGCCAGGCTTCACCATATATAAAGTGAAGAGGCTCCATGCCATTTTTGTTTGGTGTGTCCATTGCGACTGAGTTATCCAGTTATTAGTAATGATATAAAAACCGCAGCTACAGCAGTACGGTGAACCCTACCATAAGTAACGGCGGTTTTTTTGTATATAAGTTCGGATTGCTTCACCTTCACTATTTAAATTCACGAAAAAAGTCGCACAATGTGCGGCTTTTTGTGCATGTGGGTTTTGAAGAGCGAGATTTAGAATGTGTTGAACAGTTGACTATACCGTAGTGTTTTCAATGGATTCGATTTGAACTTACATTGATTGATTTTGTTCATTTTCCAAGTTATACTTATAACAATTGAACATGTTCAATGGAGGAGAATGAAAATGAGTACAACAAATAAGAGTACCATAAAAAAAATAGTAGTGGGCATCGTTTTTGTATTAATAAGCATAGCCGTTGTTTTTCTAGGGGTTCAGTACAAACGATTTTCGAAAGTTAAATTGGATCAGATTGAGAAAGTTAACGCAAAAAGTGTTGTAGTTGAAATAGATCAGGGAATTATTGAATATTCAATCTCTGGTAAAGGATATCCTGTGTTAATAATACATGGTGCTGGAGGTGGATATGATCAAGGATTGCTGCTAGCAGACAGATTCCTGCCAAAGGATTGCATGGTAATTGCAGTGTCCAGGTTCGGATATCTAAATACCCCATTGCCAGAAGATCCTACCCCCGATCATCAAGCGGATATGTACAGGGGCTTACTCGATAAATTAGGAATAAACGAAGTTCATGTGGTAGCTGTCTCAGATGGGGGTCCATCTGGCTTGAAATTCAGCATAAATTATCCTGAACGTGTGAAATCACTTACGATGATGTGTGCAAAAAGTAAAACTCCACCAAAGTTAACAACTGCTCAGTCAGTAGTCTTTGGAACGATATTTGATAATGATTTTCTATTCTGGATGATTACAGAGTATATCCAATCAGATCTGATGAATGTATTGGGGGTATCTAAAGAAGTTCAGGAAAAAATGACCGCAGATGAAATAGAAATGGCCAGTGAGTTTTTTGAAATTATGAATCCTATTTCCTTGAGAAAAAAAGGGATTTTCAATGCAAATGTTCAATTTATAGAATTGTCACCTGAAGATTATCCAATTTGGGAGATAAAAGCCCCAACATTGGTGGTTCATGCTGAAGATGATACACTACAACCCTTTTATTATGCTGAATATACCCACGAAAAAATTGCAAATTCTACTTTACTCTCCTTTAAGGAAGGTGGACATATGTTTTTTAGCCATCATGATGAAATTTCGGAAGCTATAAAGCGTTTTTTTAGCAACGTGTTTTAAGGAGGTCATATGTCAGAAATAAAAGCACTATTAATTAAATCGGTCATAGCCCTGCTTGATGACGAGTTTGACGCTGAAGCGTTAACTATTAGACAGATCGCATATGAAGCACATATATCTACTGGGCTGATTCATTATCATTTTGGTAGTAAGTGGAACTTGATTGTGGCAGCTATTTCATCCATAATCGATGATGCAGCTATTGAAGCCTTTCAGACATTGTCTAATCTTAGTGACTCTCCAAAGCAGCAGTTGAGAACATTTTTGAAGGCTATGGCTATGGTGGTATGTAAGTACCAAAAGTATACAAGTGTACTTATTAGAGATGAGTTGAGCAGTGATCGTTTTAGTACACCAGAAACAATTGTCGGTCTGTTAAAGGAAATAAAGCCAGATTTATCTGAAAAAGAGATCAGATATCTTGCGATTCAAGTTGTTGCACCAATTCAATATGTATTTTTGAAAGAACGTGGATTAAGAAACTACTTGGGGAGCGAGGAACAAAGTATTCCTCATACTATTGCATTAGATGATTACGAGGAAATAATGGAAGTTTTTCTAAAGGCATTAGGTATCTAGCAGTCTCCACCCATCCAATCCCAAAAGACCATAAGCGGTCTTTCTTTCTTCACCTGCCCTGTCGTAATTATGGTAGGCAAGCGTGGAAGGTTCTTGCTTGTTAGATTGACAGAGGTATAAATAATGAAGAAAAAATGTAATTTTGTAATTCATGCTTATTGTCTCATGGATAACCATGTGCATCTATTAATTAATGACAATGGGAATGACATATGAGTCATAAGATGAGCAAGCAAGGACCGTCCCTACTTGCCTTTTTCACACAATGGAAACGACTGATACCATATTGACGTATTAGATAATGAAACGAAGCATTTAATAATATTATAATGGGAGATGCATTTATATGAAAACAAGCATTTATTATTTTACTGGAACAGGGAATTCCCTGAAAGTGGCAAAAGACCTATCAGAAAGGCTTGGAGAGACAACACTGATCTCTATTCCTAAGGCAATGGAATTAGAGATTGATACATCTAGTGACAGCATAGGAATAGTTTTTCCTGTCTACTGTTGGGGGATGCCTTTGATGGTTGCTGAATTCATTAAAAAACTAAGAAGGGAGCATGCAAAGTATTTTTTTGCCATAGCTACCTGTGGAGGGTCTGCCGCAGGAACACTTCTACAGACTGAGAAAAGCCTTGCAAAGCAAAACATAAAACTTTCGTCGGGCTTTATCGTACAAATGCCTACAAACTATATTATATGGGGAGGGGCCATATCCGAGGAACGACAAAAAGTAATGTTTGAGAACTGGAACAATAGCGTTGATCGGATTGCATACACGATAAAGAACCAGGCAGAACATGGTGTAGAATCTGGTTCGGTGGTAGCTAACTTTTTCTTAAGTAAAGCACTGTATAGTGTATCTATGCCCCAGTTTCCTAAAATGGATAAGGCTTTCTGGGCGGACAGCAAATGTGATCACTGTGGAATATGCAATAGAGTTTGCCCTACTGATAACATAGAGATCAAGGAAGGGAAGCCAGTCTGGAACCATAGATGTGAGCAGTGCCTTGCCTGTATCCAATGGTGTCCGAAACAAGCTATTCAGTACGGTAAGAAGACCCAAGGGCGTGAACGATATACAAATCCCTTTGTGAGTCTCAAAGAGTTCATGGAATAGCATCATGAAACCAACAAGAATAAGCGATGACTAAATAGGACTAAATAAATTCACTGAATTAATTGATTTATGATAGAATTTTGGATATAATACTACTAATTTAAGATCTGCATAACGAAGAATTGTGATATTTCACATTTCGGAGTATAAGAAATAAAGGCTATGATAAGAAAGAGTAGCAATCAGGATTCCAAACAGAAAGTCACCGGGTGATGAGAGGTACATGGATATTGACTGTGAATACATCTTGGAGCTTTGCACCGAAAGGATTGACCTAGTAGGCTGCAACGGGAACCTGCACACGTTATCGTGCTAGAGTATATCTTTTATAGGAATGTACTTGATAAGGTAAGCAATGTAAGTTGCTTATGAACTAAGGTGGTAACACGAGATAATATCTCGTCCTTTTGAAAACAAGAGGACGAGTTTTTTATTGTTCGTTTTTATCTTTTTATAGACCTTGCAAGTGTTGGAAAGAAAATATTTTAAGGAGATGTTAAATATGCTAACACCAAAAGAACAAATGCCAATTATATACAAGGGCGAACACACCCTTGTAAATGAGGAAGAATTGCTTGAAAAGCTAAAGAAATAGGGAAGATGGCTCCTATTATTTTTCAATTCATTTTTAAAAGTCATTCATCTTGGCCCTATTGATTCGTTTCGTTAGTACATAGATTAAGGGAGGTAGAATCATGAAGTATACTATTAAACCAGAGGTATTTGAGATTAATCCACGGCTTCATTTTGGAATCCTGATAGGAAAAGGACTTAGCAATAGTGAGTCAACACCTTCAGATGTGGATTTGATTAGGCGTATGGAGAGTCATGTGAGACAAACAATGAAGGCGGAAGAGCTTAGAAATCTTCCTACTATAAAAGAATATCGCAGTACCATGGAAAAGGCAGGGATAAATCCTAACAAATATTCGGTATCTACTGAGGCTATGCTAAAGAGGGTGTTAAAGGGCAACGCACTACCCACGATTAACGCACTAGTAGATTTATGCAACGTAGTTTCCTTAGAAAATCAGATTTCCTTAGGAGGTCATGATCTAAGGGATATACACGAGGATTTGAGTGTTTGTTTCAGTAGAGGGGCAGAAAGATTTTTGCCCTTTGGTACAACGGAATATGAAAAGGTAGAAGAAGGAGAACTAGTTTTTACTAGTGGCGATATTGTCCAGACAAGAAAATGGATTTGGCGTCAGAGTGAATTAGGAAAAATGACACTAGATACAAAAAATGTTATCTTTCAGTTGGTGGGATTTGAAGACAGCGAGGGAAGTCCTCTGATGGGGGCCCTTTACTCACTGGAAAAGCTTATTGAAGAACGATTTGGTGGTACATACCAGCGATATATAGTGAATCAAAGGAATCCTAGTATTGAATTTAATGCTTAATACGCCAGGTACAGTGAAGCCTATGGGGACTTTCTTTATTAGATGAACCGTACTACAAAAGACTGTGTTTTTATTGGGATGGAAAAAGATTATATTATAGGGGGATAGGATAATGAGCTTAAAGAATATTGATACCATTATTTTTGATTTAAATGGGACTTTGTATGAAAGGGGCATAGCTATTGAGAATGTCAACAATACGCTACAAACTTTAAAGGAAAAAGGATACAATCTGACGTTTATTACGAATACAGACGGACGAAGCATAGCTGATGTATACAACAGCGTAATCAAAAAAGGCATAGAAATAAGGAAGGAGGAATTATATACACCAGTAACCGCAGTAAAAGAATTTATCAATGAAAATAGAAATAAAACCTTTTACCCACTTGTTCATGATGATGTGTTGGTGGATTTGGAAGGGACTAGCAGGGACGAACATCATCCTGACTATGTCATTATTGGGGATTTTTGTGATAAAGTTTCTCATGAAGAAATCAATAAAGTTTTTAGAATGATAAAAAATGGCGCAGAGATTATAGCTCTATCTAAAACGCTTTGGTATATAGATGTAGACGGATATACGATAAACACAGGTGCCTTTGTAAAGATGTTTGAAATTGCCTGCAACAAGGAAGCGATATTAATGGGAAAGCCCTCAGAAAAATTTTTTCATATGGGACTGAAAAGAACCAATAGTAGTCCAGAAAGAACGGTGGTAGTAGGTGATGATATTACTACCGATATACTAGGGGCAAAGCAAATCAATACTACTGGGATTTTAGTTAAAACCGGAGTATATAGTGAAGTACAACTTGAGAAAGCCCAATCTAAGCCTGATTATATTATAGAGAATGTAAATGAATTAATTAAGTTATTGAATATCTAGTGGGTGACAACACAACCATTTCAGTGAAAAATATTATTAAAGTTTTACGGGAAAAAGGAGAAAAACATGATTGAAGGAATAAGTCATATCACTTTTATAGTAAAAAATCTTGAACTAGCCTCTAAATTCTTTACCTTTGTTTTTAATGCTGAAGAGATATATTCTAGTGGTAATGAAACATTTTCAATAGCCAAAGAAAAATTCTTTTTAATTGGAGGCCAATGGATTGCGATTATGGAAGGTGACTCAATGCTTGAGCGTACATATAACCATGTTGCATTTAAAATACCTGACAAAGAATTTGATGCTTATAAGGCTAAAGTTGAAAGCCTAGGTTTGGATTTTAAACCTCCAAGGGCAAGAGTTGAAGGTGAAGGCCGCTCACTATATTTTTATGATTTTGACAATCATCTTTTTGAAATACATACAGGGACACTTGCACAGCGTTTAAAAAGATACTCTCACAAATAGAAAGATCATAACAATTGTAAGGTGAGGTTCTAAGACAGAAGAGCAGTTTAAGAGGCTCATTATCTTTGTATAATTAAGCAGTTACAACATATATGGGACAAGAAAACATGTACTATGATAATCAAGTAGGGACTGTTCCAAGTAATTTAATAAAAAATATACGATAAAAGGAGAGAAGCATTATGAAATACACAATTAAACCACTAAGTCCGGAATTGGCCACAACATTTACTGAGTATCTTGAGAGCCTAGATTTTGGGCACGAACCCCATTGGGCTACTTGCTTTTGCAGGTTTTACCACACAAATTGCTCTGCTGATCAATGGTATAATAGAACGGGCGAAATCAATCGTTTAGAGGCAATTGAACAAATCCAGGCTGGAAATATGAAGGGTTACCTAGCCTTTGATGGAGATAAGTGCATCGGATGGTGCAATGCAAACAACATAAATCAGTACATAAGACTTGAACAGGATATAAAGCATATAGTAACAGGTAAGAAAGTAGGCTGTGTAATATGCTTTATAATCCACCAAGAATACAGAAAGCAAGGTGTTGCAAGACTTTTACTTAAACAAGCTGTTGAAGATTTTAGATTACAAGGCTTTGATGCAGTTCTGGCGATTCCAGTAGATATTAAGGATAAACAGGAAAAGCTTTATAGGGGTACGCTAAATATGTACAGTGAACTGGGTTTTAGGGAAATAGAAAGGCACGATAATGTGAGGGTTGTGTGGCTGCAATTTAATGATTAGTGATTATTGAATGTGGATCCAAAGGGACAGTTCGAAACCATTGAAAAAGTACCCCTTTTTATGGATACAAAAATATCTGAGTCCTGATTTTTTATGCTATATCGGATATTTTCTCAATCGAATATGAAAAATGAGATTTAAAGAGGATTCCAGCACTGGAATCCTCTTTAAATTTACTACTAAATGATACTAAGAAAAGCAACAGTATTTCTTATCCTGCTCCTCTTAAGCTGTTCGCCCACTTATATTTTTCACAGGGACTACTTCTTAACAATCGGTACCCAAACCTCGCATTTATAATCCTCATCAGTGGTATTGCCTAACGGATACACCTCTAGCACCGGTGCAGCTGCATGCTCATATCCCGTTGCAGGAAACCACTCCGTAAAAACACGTTCCCATATATCCTGTATCGCTTGAGGTATTGGGCCCACTGATTCGAATATCGCCCAAGTAGCTGCTGGAATCTCTTTTTCTACACAGCCTGCCAATACTTCCTCCTGGGTTTTTTCAACGGCAATAACATAAGTGAACGCTTCACCCTCATGGTCAAAATCCATGCACACGCCTAGCAATCCTAGCGCTTTTGCAAACCGGCCTAATTGTTCACACGTACCATCTTTGTTTGCCTCTTCCCATAATTTAGGGATCATTTCCAAGTTCTTACCATCTACCGTTGTGACTCTTTCTGCTTTGCCCATGATTTTAAATGCTTCTTTCTCAATAATCCTATAATTCATCGCTTTCTCTCCCTTTATCTGTATTTGAAAGGAAATCCGTGGATATGCTTTTAGATTTATTCCTAAATCCCGCGCTTCCGATGGGTTTACCCCATGTATTTTAAGAAACGCCTTAGAGAATGCTTCTGGAGTCTTGTATCCATATTTCAATGCAACATCAATTACTTTTGCATCCGAAGCTGCTAACACTTGGGCTGCTAAGGTGAGTCTTCTTTTTCGAACATACTCGGCTACGGTTACTCCTGTTGTCATATGAAACAATCTTTGAAAATGGAATTTCGAAGTCAAACTAATCTTTGCTGCTGTGTCCATATCAATTTCTGAGTCCATATGCTCCTCTAAGTAATCAATACTATGTTTTAATCTATCTAACCATTCCACAACACTCTCCCCTTTCAAGTTCAATGATAACACTATACTGTTTTTTTCTCCTGTTATTCCATGCTTTCGATTGACAGATTGGGTAAAGAAAGATAGCTTCCTATCTTAATTACAAAATAGAATGTTATTCTAAAAGCTGAATCTGTTCAATTGTCTCATATTTAAAGTAATTCCTGATAGTAATTTCCCATAAATAAAAAGAGGCCAAGGTGTTGTTGGGCGAGAATCTATCCCTAAACATCTGAAACTGTTCTACAGTTGGTTCTTCTTCCATATTATATAACCATTTTAATCCTTTTCTAATTCCCAGATCTTTGTAACTAATAATGTCTTTTCTATTTAAAGAAAAGATCAAAAACATTTCAGCTGTCCAGACGCCAATTCCTTTGATCCTAATAAGCTTCTCTATAATTTCTTCGTCGGACATCTTTTCAAAGTTATTAAAATATAGTGTATTTCCTTTTACTGCTTCTGCAATGTTTCGTATATAGCTAATTTTTGTTTTTGAAAGACCGCACACCCTTAATGATTCAAAGCTTGCATTCAGTATATGATCAGGAGTGATATCCCCTACAAATTGTTCAAATTTATTCCATATTGAAATGGCTGCTTTATACGCCAATTGTTGAAATACGATGCTGTTTACTAGGGCAATAAAGGGATCAGGAATATAGTCTCTATTTATTTCACCAATGGAATCGATCAACAGCTTCATCTTAGTATCTTTACTTTTCAGTGCGTCGAGTTCTCTTTTATCGATAAGTATCTTTTTATACATAGACTCATTTCATCTCCCATTCGACCAATATTTTTTTCTAAGTTCAGGTTTATAAATGGATAAATCGCAGCCGGATGCAAATACTGTCTTTATTACATGTGACCCCATTTAATATTTTTGATAGTAAAAACGTACATCCATACATTTTAATAATACGCTCGGGTGATCTCAATCCCTATTTTTCTTTCTATACTGCTTTGGGGTAGTGCCTACCTGGTTTTTGAAACATTTATAGAAAATAGATATACTCTTAAACCCAACATCATAGGCAATATCGATAATACCTTTGTTTGTATCTTTTAAAAGAATCTTTGCGTTACTGATTCGTATGTTCTTAATATATTCATTTGGAGTAATCTCATTGTACCCTTTGAAAAGCCTCACTAAATGCCTTTCACTTATGCCAAACTTCCGGACCATAGCGTCTACACTAAAAAATCTATCATGGCTAGTATCTAATTCCTGCTTAATTTTTTGGATTAACTCTTTATTCACATCAGCTATAGGATTATTTATGTCGGGTCTGCACATCTTACATGGTCTAAACCCCTCTTGTAAAGCCTCATCTGCACTGTCAAAGAAAAGCGTATTTTTTCTCAAAGGTACTTTCGCTCTACATGATGGTCGACAAAAAATCTTTGTTGTTTTTACAGCATAATAAAATAGTCCATCATAGCTAGCATTATTATTTATTACTTCATGCCACTTTTCTTCGTTATGCACGATCGATTCTCCTCTCCCATATATCTATCCCTATTATATCCTTACTTCTATAGAATTTCTTCCTATATTTCGCCAACCTATTTTTACAGAACAAAGTTGCCTAAGGACAATTTGTTTTCCCTAGGCCCCCCCAGGCTTCCTTCGACGGCTGGGAGATAGCCAGAGCACCTTCCTGAAACCGGCAAATGGGAATGACCTCTGCACTCCCATATCTAAGAAATAATTTGACTATAATTTTAAAAAGCCCTCCATTGAAAGATTGAACCCGATATTTTTCGTGATATAATAAAGAAAACCATATAAGCGAGGATGTATCATGACCAAACATCATATATATACAATGAGTGTCGCAAGCGTCTATCCCTATTATGTTGCGAAGGCGGAGAAAAAAGGACGTACGAAAACAGAAGTCGATGAAATCATCCGTTGGTTGACAGGATATAGCCAAGAAGAGTTAGAAGCGCAACTGGAAAAACAGACAGATTTTGAGACCTTCTTTGCGGAAGCTCCCCAAATGAATCCTTCACGGGCTTTGATCAAAGGTGTGGTCTGCGGTATCCGAGTGGAAGACGTCAAAGAACCAACGATGCAGGAAATTCGCTATTTGGATAAGTTGATCGATGAGTTAGCGAAGGGAAAAGCGATGGAGAAGATTTTGCGGAAATAATAATTAAAAACGAAGAAACACGGATTCCATATATAAAATATAAAAGAATCGGTGTTTTTTTGTCGAATCGACAATAATCTTGAAACTTCAGGCAAACGAGTCCAGTAATCCGATATAATAAAACTAGTAGGGACACGGGGGCAGGTGCGTTGTCCCAAATGTAGATGATAATAAGAATCTTGCGAGTATATCATATGGTATTATAAATTCATTGAAAGCTAAAGAACTAAATTTTGATATCAGATACTTTTGTTCTGATAGAAAAGGTGGTGTGTATGAACTCAATCTTAAAGGTGAGGATATAGACAAAACTTCTATGGAACTTTTAAATGTGATAGAGAAAAAGAAATAATATAAATTGGGATAGCTTTAATACTTATTAAAGATATATTCATAGGTTCTATTGCCCGTGTAAAAGAAACTTTAGCACGTATAGAAGATAGAAATCTTTCTATGGAAGAATGTCTTTTAAATAAGGATATACGTAATGAAATGATGAGATACTTGCGAAAAAATTCGAGTCTAACGCTAAAAAATGGAACAAGTTTTCGGAGATATTAGTGAATCAAGGGTAAGCATATAATGAGTGGTTAGATTAGCGTCCCCGCTTACTATGTAGAAAGAAGCCATTTGTATATAGGTGAAGCTCAGCATCATTAGGCATAACCATGGAATTGAACTTATTTAAATAGGAGAGGGTATATTATGACGAGGGACTGGGGGACCAAAAGAAACAATCAAAAAGAGCGTAACAACTTAAATGCGTGGGAGCATTTGAGAATAACAAAGGAGGAGCCTATGACATATCAATTTATTAAGGATTATAAGAATAACGATGCATACCGGTTGTCCTTTAATAGGTTAGCCAGACAAACCTTCAGCATTGACTTTGAAAAGTGGTATCAGGAGGGATTTTGGAATGAAAACTATGTATGCTATAGCTTTCATATGGGAAATGAAATAGTTTCTAATGCCTCCCTTAATACTATGGAGCTAATAATAGAGGGAACAATTAAAAAAGCTATTCAAATTGGAACTGTAATGACAGACCCTAGTCACAGAAGGCAAGGATTGGCTTTAAAGCTTATTAGTAAAATACTTGAGGATTATGATCCTCTCTATCACTTATATTTTCTTGCAGCTGATGATGAAGCAGTGCCTCTATATGAGAAATGTGGGTTTAAATATAGCCCTGAAAATAAGTATCTTGTTGATTTAAGTGGCTATAAACTATTAGACAAGCCCCTTGAGCCTGTTAGGCTAAAAAAAGATATAATGTTAGCATTAAAAAGAAAGTCTGAGCCCTTGTCGGAGGTATTATCGGCTAGGGGGGACCAGCATGTTTTAATGTTTTATTATACTTTAGGTTTTGAAAACTGTATATATGAAGCTTTAGAGGAGGTATATGCAATATTTGAAGTTAAAGATTCAACCCTTCATTTATATGATATTTTGTCAGACAGAAAAGTTAATCTTATGGAGCTAATTGAGTGTATCACCCCAAAGACAGTGAATAAAATATTCCTTCACTTTACTCCAGAAAAGCCCATCAAAGGATTAAAGATTGAGCTTGATGAAACCAGTAATTGGATGATAAGATCAAAAGGAAATTTTAGCTTCCCTAAGTACGCGCGCTTTCCAAGGATATCACAAACTTGATAAGGCTATTGTAGCGAAGACTTGGAATTTGTTACCTATGTAATGATACGTGTAGTGCTGAAAAGAAGAAAGCTAATCAGTTAAAAGATAAAGTGATCGCAGATGGAATGATGCGCTAATTAACGACTACCTTATAAAAGGAGGCAATGTATAATGAATATAGCATTATTAATAATTGATGTGCAAGAAAGTTTTATAGGCCATAGAAAAGGGGAAAAAGAATATCATAATACCTTTGAATATATAAATGAGACAGCGAACTTATTCAGAAAGGCAGATAAGCCTGTAATCATTGTTAGAGATATCGAAGGTGGGAATGATGATGCATTTCAAAATGTGAAGGAACTTATCGTTGAGGATAGCGATATAGAGATTTTAAAGATATTTAGTAATAGTTTTTGGAAAACAAATCTTGAAGAAACATTAAAAGAAAAAGATATTGATTTTATTGTATTATGTGGCAATGCGGCTGAGCATTGTATATTAGCCACATATAATGGTGCAATAGAAAGGGGCTTTGGAGCAGCCATGCTTCAGCATGGTGTTTTCGCAGAACATCCAAATGGCTTGTTGGATATGTATAATAATAGAGCTTTAATTTCCTATAAGGTGATTTCATATATATTAAAGAATTCATAATTGACTTAATTACCTTAAACAGCAAAGCGCCTATTCTTCTAACATTGTAAAACTGAGGAAGAGTTAAGGTGAGAAACCTTTGATAAGAGAACACCCTTGCTATTGAATTATAGTAATAGCAAGGGTGTTCTGAAGTGTGTATTCCTTAGAGGTGCTTTTCTACATAAGCAGCAAAGTTCTCGAGAATAGATTGCCACCCTTGTCTTTGCTGCAGGTAGCTATGAAAGTCCTCGGCAACAAAGGTTTCCTCTACACCTACTCCTCCCAACATGCTGTTGAAGGTCACGGAAACCTCTCTGCCATCGCCTAATACATAACAGATCTGTTCGTAGGGAACAACTTTAGTGTATGTTCCATTAAAATGGAATGACATCTTGCCATCCCTGGAAGCCATGGTATAATCAAAAGTCCCACCACTTATAGGATGATTCACTGCCTCTGGACAATACCAGTCCTCTGATGCGTAGTTCCATGCGGTGATGTGCTCAGGCTGGGTAAATCCGTTCCAAACTGACTCGACCGGACGCGGAATAAAGGTACGTACTGTTATTCTCATGGGTTCAGACTGACTTTCTTCGCTAATCTTTTTGACTAGTTCCAGAGCTTTAGGCCAGGTTTCCTCAAACATTTCTGTATACTCATCCTCCGTATCCATGTTGACCGTGAATCTTGTGTGGTCTCCGTCAATGAGATCTAAGGTATAGTTTTCATAAGAAGGTGCCCATGCTTTTATGGCCTCGCTCTCAGTGTCCACAACCCCATCCATTATATATCCCAGGTGTCTGATAGAGATGAACTCAGGATATCTGCTCTCTGCAATCTCCGATACCATTCCTTCTAGTTTTCCATCGCTAGTGATGGTTAGAAAACGAATAGCGTCACCCTGATTCCAGCTACCGTCAAAGTAGGAGCCCTCCATGAACACACGGCTCCACTCCTCATATTTACGTAGATCAGTAATTGTTTCCCAAACAACTTCAGGTCTTGCCTTTATGACAATTGAATGATTCATTTGGTTCATCATAATCCCCCTCCTATTCTAATGGTATCTGGGATTCATCTGCAAACATGAACTCCCATTGATGTCCATCTAGGTCTACAAATGCGTCATAATACATCCATCCATGATCCATGGCTACCAACTCATCTACCCTTTTATGGCTTTTTATCTGAATGCTAAGTAAGACCTGCGTGTCTTGTTGAGATTTATCACGGGCAGGTTAATATATATAGCTTGGACCATGCTGACTCGCTCCTTTTAATATAATAGTCTTGCAATTGTGTTTAACTGATACCCGTTCTTATAAACCCTTAAGCATGAATTCTTTTTTTACAGGATGTATCCATGGATTTGGGGAACAAAAGCCGTGGGGGTCAATCCAAACCGCTCCTCTAGACTCTTTGGATATGTATACAGTATCAGTGGTTCACAGTGATCATGATCACCATGCCTATAATAATGGTCGTGAATACGTTTTTCGTTTTATAGGCGATAGCTGCAGCGACCATTCCTGCTAAAAGATAACTATTGCTGAATGAAATATCCAAATAACCCTTCGGCAGTAAAATAGATGGAGTAATTAGGGCTGCTAAAAATGCAGTTGGTACATGTTTTAACCATTTCTCTAGCCAAGAGGGTATTCCTATGCTGGTAAAGATAACCTGTGAACCAATACGGGTAATAAAGGTTACCAAAGCCATACCTATAATTATAGTGATTAATCTAAGATTCATTGCCTGTTCTCCTTTCGATGATGCCTCCAACAATACTTGCAGCAACAGCAGATACAATAATATACCACTTACCAGGCAGATATAAGGATCCTAAAACAGCGGTCAAGGCAGAGACTAGGGCTACAAGCAGAGCTGTTCTATTAACCAGACGAGGAACCAACAAAACCATAAATGTTAATGGTATAACAAAATCTAGTCCCCATTCTAGTGGGTTAGGGATACTATGATAAAGGGCAGCGCCTAAAAAGGTGGAAGACACCCATATGATGTATAATAAAAAACTTACGCTCAACTGGTAATACGGGTCGTATCCTTTTTTTTCAATTCGGTTAGTCGTTAAAGCATAGCTTTCATCCGTCATACTGAAAGCTAAAAGATACTGTATGACTTTGGATTGCTTGAAGAGATGATGTGACAGGGATGCACCCATCAATAGGTGGCGCAGGTTAATGAGGAAAGTGGTAAAAACAATTACCCCCCAATTGGTAATGCCGGAATTAATCATGGCAATGGCCATAAACTGGGCTGCTCCAGCAAAAACTGTCATAGACATAAAGGTTATTTCAAAGGTGGAAAAACCTGCAGTTCTACCCATTATGCCACAAGTTAGTGCAAAAGGAATGACTCCTGCGGTAATGGGTGAACAATCTTTTAATACTTCTTTCCAGATACCTGTATGCCAATTTCCCAAAGCGTAAGATGAATTTTTATCCATTAGAAGTTTCAACTCCTTTCCTCTTCATTATAATGTAGAAGGAAATCCCATATAAATATCCAATTATAATATAATTGTACTGAATTGGATACCAAAGGAGTGGGAATAACAAAATGGATATATCCAAATTGATCGTTAATACAAAATTGGGCATTCATTCACCCTATTACTTACAGATTGCTGCCCTTATAAAAGCTAAGATTGTTGACGGCTCCCTGGCATTAGGCGAAAAGCTGCCTGCTGAAAGGGAACTTGCTGTATTGTTTGAGGTCAGCAGAACTACAGCAATCAATGCATATCGCCATTTAGAAAAGGATGGCTATGTAAACACAAAGAGTGGTAGTGGTACATATGTCAGTGATAGATATACTTTGGTAAGCAAAGCCAATCATGAAATCCCTTGGCCTCAATTGTTAAAACCCTATATTCAGTCCTCCATGACTTCACTTATGAGTGAGCTGATGGTGAGCAATGTTTTGGAGAATAAAATTTCCTTGGATGCTGG
>CALECF010000026.1 GCA_937948705.1 uncultured Anaerosolibacter sp.
TCCTGAAGGGGTTTAATATTGAGTAATGATCTATCAAATTTTTCGAAAGGCATATCAATCGCCTCTCTTTAAAAAATTAAGAATGGCTAATGGGTTTGAAAAATCAGGTATAATTGCAGCAGCATCCGCAGCAATCAGTCGGTTGCGTTTCCAGTCATTCATGCCATACTTCCGAACCTCATCCGTTGCAACAGCTACTGTATATCCCCCAAATCTATTCACAAGATCGATCTCCACATATCCATCCCCGAAGGCGATCAACTGTTCCCCAGTTACCTTTTTCTCCTCTAAAATCCTCTTGATCACAATCTCCTTTGAACAGTCCACCACATCATCCTTTGCCCCGTAAATGCCACCATCAAAGTATTTTTCCACATCTAGTAGTCTTGACTCACGCAATACATCCATCTCATCCGTACCGCTTGCCAAATATAGCTTTATTCCATGTTCCTTCAGATGTTGTAATAACTCAACACATCCTGGAACAAGATATTCTGATGGTTCTATTGCTTTACTTTCTAGCCCCTGGAGTCTGCTTTTTATTCTAGTCTCCAGTCTTCGTAAATACTCTTTTTTATAAACTAAGGGATTACAAGCCGCTCCACCCCGTTTTACAACTTCTTCATTCAGTTTGATGCATTGATATATTGTCTGCTTGCCTGTCAGAAACCCTATAAAATCAGTTACTACATCTGCAATTTCCGCTTTTGTTTCTGCAAGGGGTGTATTGGCTAAAATTTCAGCGTAATAGGATATCATTACATCTTGCCAACCCTCTCTGATAAGACTAATGGTCCCATCAAAATCAAAGAGTGCAGCCTTAAAGGGAAAATCTTTTGCGGGATATTTCCGGACCTCAATTCCCCATAGATCCTCTAAACTTTTCCTGATGGTACAAGTCAATGTATGCTCATACAACATGTGCATATCTTCAATTTGCTCCATAATATCGGAAGGGGCAATGAGTAGTTTATCGCACAATCCATCTAACCTTCCCCCGTCACTTCCTGAAAAACCGATTGTATACATTCCGATCTCTTTGGCTACCTTTACAGCCTTTACGATATTAGGAGAATTACCACTGCCACTGTATACGACAAAGATATCCCCGCTCTTAGCCAAAGTTTTTAACTGAATAGAGTAGATATCCTCATAGGAAAAATCATTGGCGAGACAAGTTATCACTGGCGTAGAATCATTGATACAAATGGCTCTAAAACCTTCTCTGCCATGTACACGACAGCCTTTGATCAGATCATTGGCCATATGAGAGGCAGTGGCTGCACTCCCCCCATTTCCTGCTATATAAATCGTCTTTCCATCTGTTTTTGCGACGATCATCTTTTCTGCAATCTCTGTTAGAATACCGAAATCTGTTTTCAGAATATCATTACATACTTCCCTTGTGTAGGTTAATAACCTTTCTGTCAACGCTTCTCTATTCGGTAGCTTCATTTTTTCATTCTCCTCCATAAAATATTGATCCGTAAGATGATCAACATTTGATATAATGATCCTATAAAAGACTCATTCATCACGTTTATTTGATCCATTGTTCCCTTTTACTTCAATCATTTGTGATAAAGAAAAGGAGTGTTTGCTATGTTTGCTGCTTCAATGGATATCGGTGGAAGCAAAACAATTATTGGAATTGTCAATACCAAAGGTAATGTCATAATCAAAAGACAAGTACCAACCCAGTTATTAGATTTTAAAGCTCACTTTTCAAACTGCATAGAACTCCTGAATGGATGTTTGGAAGAAGCATCTTTAGAGCAATCGAACCTACTCGGATTGGGCATAAGTCTTCCTGGAATGGTAAATGCAGCCGAAGGGATTCTATATCTAGCTCCATTTGCCGGTTGGAAAGACATCCATGTAGAAGAATACTTTCAAAATCACACAAAAATCAAATCCATCTATGTAGAAAATGATGTAAATGCATGTGCTATCGGTGAAATGTATTTTGGAAATACTTCTAATAACTTTTTATGGATCACTATAAGCACTGGAATCGGGGGTGCCATTGTAGCCAATAACAATCTTGTTTTAGGCGAAAACCATTGTGCCGGTGAAATTGGCCATATTAAAGTAGAATACACTCATGCTCATAGATGCTCTTGCGGTCAGTATGGATGTCTTGAAGCCCACGGGTCAGGTACAGCTATCACCAGGATGTTTGGAGAACTTGTAAAAAAAGACAATCGCTATATCAAATCTCTAAAAGAAGAGGCTTTAGCCTGTGATGCTTCAGGCTGTGCTTTACTTGCTAAAGCTGGCGATGAAAAATGCATAGAAATATTTAAAACAGCTGGCATCTATTTGGGTAGGGCTCTATCCTATGCCGTAAACCTTTTGAATCCAAAAGAAATAATTATTGGTGGCGGTGTCTCCATGTCCTTTGATTTGATTGAAGGTGAAATATTAAGCCAGATACATAAAAATACCATCATGCAATGTTCTCAGATAGCGATAAAAACTACGGCTTTAGGCTATGAAGCTGCGTTACTAGGTGCTGCAGCAATTGTTTTTCAGAAGAAAAGCACCCGTGTTTTTTAAGGAATTTCCTTTTTCCTAGGTATCCTCCTAAAAATTCAATCAGTAGCTAGTGGTATTATTTTTTCTTGCTCTGGAATAATACTGCTAGAATAATGATAATGCCCTTTACTAATCCCTCGAGGAATGGTGGAATGTTTGCAATAACCAATATATTGTTGATCATTTGAAGCATTATCGCACCTAGAAAGGTTCCAACAATCTTACCGCGGCCACCAGACATGGCGGTTCCACCAATTGCAACGGAAGCAATGGCATCCAATTCAAATCCCATACCTGCATTGGGGGCAGTAATTGATGTAAGACGGGAAGCAAGTAGAAAGGCAGAAATACCAGAAAGAAAACCGGTTATTACAAAGGTCATGGTTTTAATAAAATCCACATTAATCCCAGTTAACTTTGCTGCATGCTCATTACTGCCGACTGCATATACATATCTTCCGAACTTTGTTTGATTCATGACTATGGTAATGGCTACTGTAATCAGTACAAAAATAATAGCTAAGTTTGGAATCAGAAAAGTCTCTCCTGCAGCAATAATACGAAAACTATCAAATTTTTCCCTGGCGACATTAAAGGGTCCACCCTGTCCCAGTTGGACGATAATCGATCGGTAAGCCGACATCGTGGCCAATGTTACGATAAAGGCAGCAATTCTACCCTTTGTAACTAACAAACCATTAAATAATCCTAGAAAAGTACCCAATACCATGCAAAATATCAACATCAAAAATACACTACCCGTATGATTGAGCACCAGTACACCCAGCCCAGCAGTCAAAGCTACCATAGACCCAACGGATAAATCTATCATTCCTGCTATAATAACAAGATTCATCCCTAGCGCTACTATCCCAATGATTGTAGCCTGTTTCAGCAAAGTAGACAGGTTTGTATAGGTTAAAAATCTTGGATTAATGGCAGTTGCAATGATAAATAGAACTGCAAAAGAAAAGAAATAGCTGTAATTGCTATAGAATTTTTGTAATTTGATTTTATATTTCTCAATATTCATTTTTGCACCTCCAAGTTCGAGCCAGTAGCATAGAACATAACATTTTCTTCAGTCAACTGCTCTCTTGTTAAGACAGTATTTATTTCACCCTTATACATAACGATACAGCGATCTGAAATTTTCCATATTTCCGGAAATTCAGAACTGAAAATAATTAATCCTTTTCCCTCTTTTGATAGAGTGTTTATTAGCTTATAAATCTCGAATTTTGCACCAACATCGATTCCCTGGGTTGGATTATCCAATATGTAGACATCTGAATCTAATTCTAGCCATCTAGAAATAATAACCTTTTGTTGATTGCCTCCACTCAAGGAAGTGATCAAGTTCTGTGGATCACCTGCTTTGATCCCCACAGCCTCTTTATTCTTTATGTATCGTTTTACTTCATCTGATTTTCTTATAAATAGATTTTTATGGTTATTTACGAAAAAGGCGATAGATAAATTGTCTAATATATTCATGTCTTTAATAATGGCTCGCTCTTTCCTATTTCGAGGAACCATTGCAATACCGCTATTCATTACATTTTTAATACTTCTGGTGTCTACCTCTTTTCCATGCAAAGATATTGTTCCTGAATCAACCTTACGAGCCCCAAAAAGAGCCTCCGCTAATTCTCTTCTACCATCTCCATGCAAACCAGTAATCGCCAACACCTCTCCACATCCTAGGTTAAAGGATATGTCTTTAAAAGCTGAACAAGTCAGACCTTGTACTGACAGAAGCTCCTTATGAGAAATCATTCTCTCCTCAATTTCTGAATCTACAATTTTTCTACCTACCAGCAACTCTGTTGCCATCTTCTCATTAATATCCTTAAATTTTCCTGTTTCAATAAACTTACCATCTCGTAGTACCGTATATTCATCGCAAATCTCAAAAAGCTCTGGCATCTTATGGGAGATGTAGATAATGCTTACGCCCTCATTTTTTAGAATTCTCATGATATCAAACAAGTACTGAATTTCCTTATTGGTTAAAGCGGTTGTAGGCTCGTCCATAATAATCAATTTCGACTCAAAAAGAAGCGCCTTAGCAATTTCAACCAATTGTTTTCTTGAAGTTTCAAGATACTCCACCATTTCTTCTGGATCTATTACTACCTTCATGCGTTCAAAAACCTTAGCGGACCTCTTAATCATTGTTTTTTTATCCAAAAATCCATATTTATTTCTTATTTCTTCTCCTAGAAATAAGTTTTCATAAACTTTTAAATCATTAACAAGATTCAACTCCTGATGGATAAATCGAATTCCCAAAGCTGCAGATTTTCGAGTAGTCATCTCTTTTATTTCTTCCCCGCTGAAAAAAACCTGCCCACTAGTGGGAGGAAAAGCACCGGCCAAAATGTTCATTAATGTAGTCTTTCCGGCTCCATTTTCTCCTAATAAACCATGGATTTCCGAGTCCCCTACCTTAAAACTAACATCCGACAAGGCCTTAACCGGACCAAAATATTTAGATATATTTTTCATCTCTAATAACATTTTTTTCACAGCCCATCTTAGAAAGATTAAAGATAAAACACTTATATGTCATCACAGATCTGTATAAAGTACTTGTATAATTGGTATCGACCGATAAGTGCTTATCGGTCGATACTAAAAACAGTGTCTTTTATTTTTACTTGAAATCCTTATTGAATGCTATATCTGATTTTATATGTTTCAGAGCTTCTAAATGCTTCTTCATTAGACCTGTCAACTTCCTCTGTAGGAATAAGATAATCTTTTTGAAGTGTTTTTCCTTCCAATACATCAACGCCCAGTTTAACAGCCTGGCGAACATATGCAGGTGAAAAAGCATAGGTAACCTGGTCTACTTGCAATGTTTCATATGTAGGCTTAAATGTATCAAGATTTTCTCTTCTTGCTCCAACACCAGATACTAGCTTAATATTTAATTTGGCAGGCCCTTTATAGGCACTGATCGCATCTAACACACCCAAAACAACCTCATCATCATGTGTGAAAACAGCTTTGATTTTTTCGATATCTTCTGGCTTACTTGTATTTAATAGATTCTCCATTTGATCTTGTGCTTTTGCTCTCTGCCAATCTGTACTGAAGGATTGAACAATTTTAAAGTTTTTGTCTGCAGTTTTCAAAAACCCATCATGTCTCTGCTGTGGCACTGTTGAGTTATCACCTTTAAACTCTAAAATTTGTACTTCTCCAGCTTTAAGTTCCTCTGCAAAATAGTTATTAAAATATTTGCCTTTGAGCTCTCCGATACTTATATTGTCGCCCATGATCGTAGCTGTTGGTGTAAAATCATTGATTAAGCGATCATAGATGATTAATGGAATTCCTGCATCCATAACAGATTGTGCAGCAGATCTTAATTCATCACCATTGTGAGGCCATAGTACAATCGCATCAACCTTTTCGTTTATAAGCGTGTCAATTTGATTGTTTTGCTCGGAAGATTCTTTTGATGTAAGAAACTTGTAGTCAAAACCATTGGCTTCTGCAAGAGCTTTTACCTCTGCTTCTGCATGTTTAATACTTTCACCTAAAAAACCATGTGTAGCATTTGGCATGACAACACCTAATACTTTCTTAGCATCAGGCGCAGCTGGAGTTTCTCCACCCGCTGGTTGCTTAGGCGCACATGCAGCCAATGTGAAAATCATTACAAAAACAATTAAAAGGCTAACTAACTTTTTCATTTTTCTCCCCCTTTTTTATATTGTTTTATTCTTACATTTACAGTTATTGTGTAAATAACCATAAATTACTTCCAATGAACTTGTTAATGCACTTATTTTATTGTTGAATACGATTTCCTGATTTCCAAAAATTATATTTTTCTTTTCATCATGTAGATTCTCTAATGATCAGGTTATAATCTAAAATTATATTATCAATCGGTGCATCTATATCATTAATCCTTCTTAAAAGCATTTTTGTAGCCTCACAACCGATTTGATACATCGGTTGCGCTATGGTCGTCAGAGAAGGTGTGCTTATACTAGCAAAATCAACATTATCAAAGCCTATTACAGCAATATCTTCAGGAACTCTCAGCTTTGACTCATGGATCTCTTTAATGGCGCCAATGGCCAATATATCAGATACTGCAAAAATGGCAGTAGGTGGTTTTTTAAGTTTTAATAACCTTTTCACCATTCGCCTCCCGTTATCAAAGCCTAATCCAACCTGTTCCACAAATTCTTCTCTTATTGCTATGCCCGATTCTTTTAAAGCTTCCATATACCCTTCCTTACGTCGTCTGGCGTATAAAAAGCCTTCATCGGAGTTAATCAATGCGATATCCTTATGTCCTAATTTAACTAAAAATTTTATTGCATCATAAGACGCTTTTTTATTATCTATAGAAATAAAAGGGATGTCGACTTCTTCACTATATTCACTGCATTGAATAATCGGATATTTTTTAGCCAGTGCATTTATAACCTCCGGTTCCTGAAGCGTATTCATCATAATAACACCATCAATCAGCTTCTGTTTCAATAGATTAAAATAGAGATTTTCCTTATCTACATTAGAATCTGTTCCACAAATTAATACGGTATAGTTATTTCTTGTAGCGATATCTTCAATGCCTTCTACAATTTGTGCGTAAAAAGGATTTGAAATGCTTGGCATTAGTGCTAAGATCATCCCACTTTTTGATCTTCTAAGATTTCTCCCTAGCATATTGGGTTCGTAGTTTAATTTATCAATAGCCTTTTTAACCGTTATTTTAGTTTTTAGTGAAATATTCTCATGTTTGTTCAATACTCTAGAAACTGTAGCTACAGACACTTTTGCTTCTCGTGCCACATCTTTGATCGTCGCCATTGTTATGCCCCCATTTTGTAATCCGTTACATTAATGCATTAAAAAAAATATCAGGATATGCTGTATTTTGTTATTTATTGTTATTGATTAGCCCCTTTTTATTTGTTTTTATACACTAATATGCAGAAATCTAGAAATTTATGATTATATAATGTAATGGTTTTCATGACTTTATTATAGCATTGAGAAACTATGGTTACAATATTAATTTTTATAATTTTTTAAATTATTTGACTAATTTTTATATTTCTATTTCAAAAAATAAAAACCAAGGATCACAACAATCGTGTACCTTCGTTTTTATTTTCTAGTCTTTATGCTTTTGATCTAGTTTTACTATCTTTCTCATTCTTCATAGTTATATC
>CALECF010000027.1 GCA_937948705.1 uncultured Anaerosolibacter sp.
ATGCCTTGCCAATCAAGGAGTGATGCCAGATACTAAAGAGCAAGTAATACCTAAGGAGATTACACAGATTGCAAAGACCTTTATGGTAACCTGTGGTATGTATGATGCATCTGGAGAATTTGCAATTCATGTGGGAGTACCCGCTAAGAGTGGTGTCGGTGGCGGGATCATGTGTGCAGCGCCCAATCGAATGGGCATTGGCATAATGGGACCAGCCTTGGATGCGAAAGGTAACAGCGTGGGGGGCTTAAAAATGCTACAAGATCTTTCAAAGGAGCTCTCTTTGAGCATGTTTTAAAAGCAGGTAGTTAAGAAACCAGTGATAACTTAAAAAGGGTGATAATATGAACATAATCCAGATACTGGGCAATCGGTCTTCTGTTAGAAACTATGAAAAAAGAAAAGTTGATCCAACTTTATTGCGAAAAATCATCACTATTTCAGAAAGTGCGAAGCCCCTATATGAGAACATAGACCTGGATTTTATGCTGATAGAAGACGGTCGCGGTGCTTCAAAAAAAATGGCTGGCTATGTAGGCTATTTTGGAAAGACAATTGAAGCACCTCACTATATCGCAGCCATAACTGAAAATAAGGAAGGATATCTTGAAAACCTTGGGTACCAAATGGAGAATTTGATGGTACGAGCATATCAAGAAGGGCTAGGTACCTGCTGGATTGAAGTGCTTCACCAACAGAGTAAGGCGAAGGAATTATTAAATATCCCTGATTCTGATAAGCTGCTGGTGGCGCTTACACCTATTGGATATGCCAAAACAAGTATAAGTGATAGACTAATGAAAAACATTGTAGATGAAAAATCTGCAAGAAAAGAACTTGAAGAGATACTGTATTGGGGGGAGTGGAATAATAAGGACAAGACAGTTGAAAATCATCCTATGGAAGTTATTTTGGAGCACGTACGGCATGCACCTTCGTGGGCAAATCAACAACCTTGGCAGTTTGTCATTGATGATAATATATTGATTTTATCTGTAGTGAAAGAAAAGCGAGAGGGCTTAAATAGAAATAGGATTGATGGCGGGATCATGATGTTTTATCTAGAGGCTGTAGCTCATCAAAACAGGATGAATGGAAAATGGAATAGACTAGTAGTGGGACTAGAAAAGAAATATAAAATTCCAGAGAGCTATGAAATTCTTGGAAGCTTTTCAGTAGACGGTGTCTTTCTTTAAGGCACTGTTTTTTTATTTCCGCAAAATAGCAGAAGAAAAATGGCTTGTAAGATTCAATTTTATTTAAGATTTTCTGAAAAATAAAGAGGAAATATGGGACCTTATGTAGAAATTTTTTGTACAATTAAAATGTTTGACAGAAGGAGGTGGATTTTTGTTAAGTACTAAAGAGAATAAAAGAAAGCTTGATCTTAATTATATATATTTGTTTTTGGTAACGATTGTCTCCTTTATGGTTTTTAAAATCGCAGGTTTATTGGATGAACACATTTATAGAATTTTTAGAACTGACTTGTTTTTAAGTTATCATATCTTGTTAGAGTTTATTAGCATTGTCATATCCTTTATCTTATTCACCATAACCTATTATACCTATAATAAAAATCATAGAACAAGATTACTAGTCTTTTGCGCTGTTTTTTTCGTCACAGGATTTTTAGACTTTTTTCATGCGATGAGCTATAATGGGATGCCTATTTTTTTTACAGAAAGCTCTATTCCAAAAGCCACCACTTTTTGGATGCTGTCTAGGTTGATTCTGGCCTTTGGCTTACTAATCTCTGGGATGATTCCATATAATCTCAAGACGAATCTGCCCCGTAGATATTTTTTAGTGGGTATCATATTAGCTACGGTAGGGATTGTTTATGTAGTTTCATACCAAATAGATTGGTTTCCGCCTTTGTTTATTTATGATCAAGGGTTAACGACATTAAAAATTATACTTGAATATGTTGTTATGGTAGTATTTGGAATTTCTGCTTTATTCTATGTATATGATTACAGGATTACCCATAATAAAATTTTTATAATATTTGCTTCGGGTCTAATTTTAGGTATCTTTACAGAAGCGGCTTTTACAATTTACAGGAGTGTTTATGACACTTATAATTTACTAGGGCATATTTATAAAATCATTAGTGCTTTTCTTTTATTTAGGGCAATTTTCATCTTCAATTTGGACAATCCATATATTGAATTGGAAAAAGCCAGGATGCAGATTAAACTATATGCTGAAAATCTGGAAAAAATTGTTGAGCGTAGAACTGCAGAAGTACAGCGGGTTAATGAAAAGATGATGGAAGATTTAGAGTATGCCAAGCGAATTCAACAGTCCTTATTACCACCAAAGGAACTGAATATTTATGGCGTACAGTTTGTTTCACAGTATATACCTTGTGAAAAACTCAGTGGAGATTTCTATCATATCCACGCCATTGATGAGGAAAACATCGGAATGTTTGTTGCTGATGTGGCAGGTCATGGGATTTCCGCGGCGATGATGACTTTATTTGCAGATCGTGTGATGAAACCATCTAAAATGCCAGGTAGGTTTGTCTATAATCCATCACCTAGTAAAATGATAAAACATATCTATATGGAATTTAATAAGTCGGATTTTCCAAATGAAATGCATATTGTGATGTTTTATGCTATATACAATAAAAATACAGGGGTTCTGGCCTATTGTTCAGGCGGAA
>CALECF010000028.1 GCA_937948705.1 uncultured Anaerosolibacter sp.
GAGATTTCAGCTAATAGAGGCATTGGGGGAAAACATCGCCAACAGCATTTTGCACAGATATGAGAAGGTATTGGAAATTGTTATTACCATTCGAAAACCAGAAGCTCCGGTGCCGGGAATATATGATTATTTCGGTGTAGAAATAAGGAGAAGCAGAAATGGCTAAAGCGTATTTGGGATTGGGAAGCAATATAGGCAATAAAAAAGAAAATATTGAGAATGCTTTAGATCTTCTTGAATCACATAAAGAGATTCAGGTAATAAATGTATCTTCCTATTATGAAACGGATCCGGTAGGATACGTGGATCAGGATTGTTTTTTGAATATTGTGGTTGCTATTGAGACAAACTTAAAACCAAAGGCACTATTATCCTATTGTAATGAGATAGAAAATGAATTGAAAAGAATAAGGAAAATAAGATGGGGCCCGAGGACAATAGATGTGGATATACTTCTATACGAGAATTTTTTGTCCCAGGATGAAAGCCTTACAATACCACATCCAAGAATGTGTGAGCGCTCCTTTGTAATGATTCCCTTATATGAAATAGCAAAGGACATAACGCTATTTGATGAAGATATTGGAAGCATAGTAGAAAAATTAGGACAAGAAGGAATTAGGAAAATCGCCTATGAATGAGAATAGAATACTAACACGAAAAAAAGTAATTGTGTCTGTGGGTAATTTAAAAATTGGTGGAGATCATCCGCCTATTATTATTGCAGGTCCCTGTGCGGTTGAATCAAGGGAGCAAATCCTAGAAACTGCTTTAGCCTTAAAAGAGTTGGGGGTACACATTCTCAGGGGAGGTGTATTTAAACCCAGAACAAGTCCCTATTCCTTTCAGGGCCTTGGAGTAGAGGGATTAAAGTTCTTGAAAGAAGCTGGGGATGCTGCTGGTTTACCAGTAATCACTGAGTTAATGGATGAAAAACATATGGATCTCGTAAACGAGTATGTAGATATTATTCAAGTGGGTTCTAGAAACATGTATAATTACTCCCTATTAAAGGATCTTGGCACATTAAAAAAGCCCATTCTTCTTAAACGTGGTATGTCAGCAACGTTAAAAGAATGGATGATGGCAGCCGAATATATTGCATATCATGGCAATAGTAATGTTATACTTTGTGAAAGAGGAATTAGAAGTTTCGATACCTATACGCGAAATACCCTTGATTTAGCAGCCGTGCCCATCATGAAAAAGGAGACTGGCTTGCCAGTTATTGTAGACCCTAGTCATGGAACTGGATTAAGAGAGCTTGTGATTCCTATGTCCAAAGCAGCATTAGCTTGTGGTGCAGATGGCATTTTGGTGGAGGTTCATCCAAAACCGGAATGTGCCTTAAGTGACGGGAAACAATCCTTGTGTCTAGAAGGATACAAAGAGTTTCTTCGTGAAATTAAACCCTTTTTTTAAATACTTATAGGAAGTAAAAATCATAAAAAAAACTTAGGTAGAAGCCCTAAGTTTTTTGTTTGCCCAAAAACTGGACAGTTGTCCTCTTTCTTGTAATTTTGGTTCACATATTGCACTTAGCTAATGAATAGTGTAACTTTATATAAGGATAACAAATATTAAAAGAGAAATGTTATCTATTTAAAATATGAAAGGGGCAAATGAATGAGTACTCCAATTAAAAAAAGGATGAGAGCTCTACTGGTATCATTAATTACATTAAGTATGCTTTTCATGTTCATTTCACCAAACATGGTTTATGCTGAAGCAGGAGAAAATACAGTAACAATCGAAACAGGATTAGATGAAACTGTGAATAAAGAAACGCCAGAATTAGTAGATGACCAAGATGTACCAGCAGGAGAAGCCGTAGAAGGTGAAGATCAAGAAGACGAAGAAGCAGAAGATCAAGAAGGCGAAGAAGCAGAAGATCAGGAAGATGAAGAAGCAGAAGATCAAGAAGGTGAAGGAGAAACATCAGAAAGAAAATTATTCACTGACGTACCAGAAAACCACTGGGCATTCAATGTAATTCATGAATTAAGCGATAAAGACATTGTTAAAGGAATGAGCGAAACTACATTTGCTCCTGCAAAACAAATGACAAGAGCTGAATTTGTTACCCTATTGGTAAATACGTTAGAATTAGAAGCGACGGAGACTTCAAAGTTTGTTGACGTTGCTGTGGATGCTTGGTATGCGAACACAGTACAAGCTGCTTATGAAGCAGGAATTGTAAAGGGAATGAGTGAAACACACTTTGGACCCAATAAAAATATTACCCGTGAAGAGATGGCGACAATGATCCTTCAGGCATATGAACTGAAAAAAGGCGAGGGCGTGGCAGATGCAGAGGAAGCTACCTTTGCAGATGGAGGACAAATCAGTGCCTGGGCTAAGGAAAACGTGAATAAAGTAGTTACTGTTGGATTAATGAAGGGTAGAGCAGAAGATCAATTTGCACCAAAAGGAATCACAAATCGTGCAGAGGGTGCCCAAGTTATTTTCAATTTATTAAACAAATAATGCAATAAAGAACCCAAGCCGAGGCTTGGGTTCTTTACTATTATTGTGCCATTTTTTTATAGTTTTCGTATTTTTCCTTTGCATCTTTTTCAGCTTTTGTGAAGAGCTCCTCTGCCATTTCTGGGAAGGAATTCATTAAAGAAGTGTAACGTACCTGTCCCATTAAGAAATCTCTAAAGCTTGCTTTAGGTTCCTTAGAATCTAACACGAAAGGATTTTTACCTTCCTCTTTGAGGGCAGGATTGTATCTGTAAAGGTGCCAGTATCCAGCGTCTACAGCTTGCTGAGAATTTGCCTGTGTACGTCCCATACCTTCTTTTAAACCATGACTGATACATGGAGCATAAGCGATAATAATGGACGGACCATCATGTTTTTCTGCTTCAATAATTGTTTTCATGAACTGATTCTTATCAGCACCCATGGCAACTTGCGCTACATATACATAACCATAGGTAGTAGCAATCATACCAAGGTCTTTTTTCTTCATCTTTTTACCGGAAGCAGCAAACTTAGCAACAGCACCAATTGGTGTGGCTTTTGAGGACTGGCCTCCAGTATTAGAATATACTTCAGTGTCAAAGACAAGTACATTTACATTTTCGCCAGAAGCCAATACATGATCTAATCCACCGTATCCGATATCATAGGCCCATCCATCTCCACCAACAATCCAAACAGACTTTTTGATAAGATAGTCTTTTTTATCAGCAATTTCCTTGAAAATTTCTTTCGCTCTTTCGTCAACAAGAGGAGTATTCAATAATAGCATCAGCTTAGCCGTTGCTGATTTACTGGCATCTGCATCTTCTTTGCCCTCTAACCATGCATTCAAAGCTTCTTTATAGTTTTCAGGAATATCGAGGCCTAGAGCTTCCTGCATAATCAGGCTAAGTCTATTTCGGATCTGCCCAATTGCAACAGACATGCCATATCCATATTCTGCATTGTCTTCAAACAATGAATTGGCCCATGCAGGTCCTTTGCCTTCAGCATTTTTGCAATATGGCGTAGCGGGTGCAGAAGCTCCCCAAATAGAAGAACATCCAGTAGCATTGGCGATAATCATTCGATCTCCGCATAATTGCGTGATGACTTTTGCATAAGGCGTTTCTCCACAACCAGCACAGGCTCCAGAGAATTCAAGCAGTGGTTGAGCAAACTGGCTACCTTTTATTGATGTTAAAGGCATAAGATCATCCTTGATAGAAACTGTTGTTGCATAGTTCCAGTTAGGAATCTGAACTTCAAACTGTGATTCTAAAGGTTTCATGATCAAAGCTTTTTCTTTTGAAGGGCAGATATCAGCACAGTTTCCACAGCCCGTACAATCCATTGTACTTACTTGGATTCTATAAGATAGTTCCTCAAAGCCTTTACCCATTGCCTTTTTCGCTACAAAGGATTCAGGAGATTGATTCATTTCCTCTGCGGACAATAGGACAGGTCTGATTGCTGCATGAGGACAAACAAAAGAACATTGATTACACTGGATACATTTATCGATTTGCCATTCTGGAACGTTTACTGCTATACCGCGCTTTTCGTAAGCAGAAGTACCCATAGGGAAAGTTCCGTCTTCGGACCCTACGAAGGTGCTAACCGGTAAGGCATCCCCTTCTTGTCTATTCATTGGGATTAATACATTTCTAATAAAATCAGGAGCTTCGCTGGTAGCAGCAGCTTCCTCTATAGCACTACTCCAATTGCTTGGGATATCAATTTTTACAAGAGAGGTAATGCCTCTATCTACAGCAATATAGTTCATATTTAACACAGAATCTCCCTTACTACCATAGGAGTGATCGATGGCTTCCTTTAAGTACTTTACAGCATCTTCTAAAGGAATGACTTTTGCTAGCTTAAAGAAAGCTGATTGCATAATCATGTTAATTCTGTTGCCTAATCCGATATCAGTGGCGATATCTGTAGCATTGATGGTATAAAACTCTATATGATTATCCGCAATATATTTTCTAATAGAAGCAGGAAGCTTTTCATCTAATTCAGCAGGCGTCCATTGGCAGTTCAATACAAAAGATCCGCCTTTTTTCAATCCTTTTAATAAATCATATTGGTAGACATAGGATTGATTATGACAGGCAACAAAATCCGCTTCATTAATGAGATAGGTGGACTTAATTGGCTTTTTACCAAATCGTAAGTGAGAGATTGTAACACCACCAGATTTTTTTGAATCATAGGAAAAGTAGCCTTGTGCATACTGGTCTGTTTCATCACCAATAATTTTAATGGCATTTTTATTTGCACCAACAGTACCATCAGAGCCTAATCCCCAGAACTTACAACGGATAGTTCCCTCTGGAGCGGTATTGATTTCTTCTTTGATTTCTAAAGAAGTATGTGTAACATCATCATTGATGCCTATAGTAAATGCGTTTTTAGGTTGTACCTGTTTTAAATTTTCATAAACTGCGATAATTTGAGCAGGTGTTGTATCCTTGGAACCTAATCCGTAACGTCCACCAACGACGAGTGGTGCATTTTCTCTATTGTAGAATAATGTACGGATATCCTGATACAATGGTTCACCTAAAGCTCCCGGCTCTTTTGTTCTATCTAGAACGGAAATTCTTTTTGCTGTAGTAGGGAATACGTCAAAGAAATATTTTTCAGAGAAAGGTCTGAAGAGATGTACTTTAATTAGACCAACCTTTTCTCCCTTGGCAGTTAAGTAATCAATCGTTTCTTCAATAGTTTCAGTAGCAGAACCCATTGCGATGATGATATTTTCAGCATCTGGTGCTCCGTAGTATGTAAATGGTTTATACTCTCGACCTGTAATCTTACTGATCTCTGATAAATAGTCCGCAACGATTTCTGGAACTTGATCGTAGTATCGATTGGATGCTTCTCTAGCTTGGAAGAATATGTCAGGGTTTTGAGCAGTACCTCTCGTAACAGGGTGCTCAGGACTTAATGAACGATCTCTAAAAGCTTTAATTGCATCATGGTCAACAATTTTTGCAAGGTCATTATAATCAATAACTTCAATTTTCTGTACCTCGTGGGAAGTTCTAAATCCATCAAAGAAGTGTAAAAAAGGTACTCTGGATTTAATGGCTGCCAAATGTGCTACACCAGCAAGATCCATAACCTCTTGTACAGAACTGGAAGCTAAGAGTGCAAAGCCAGTTTGTCTTGTTGCCATTACATCCGAGTGATCACCAAAGATAGAAAGTGCATGGCTTGCCACGGCTCGAGCTGAGACATGGAATACACATGGAAGTAATTCTCCTGCCATTTTATACATGTTTGGAATCATTAATAATAATCCTTGTGATGCGGTAAAAGTAGTGGTCAAGGCACCTGCAGCCAAAGAACCATGTACCGCACCTGCAGCCCCAGCCTCTGATTGCATTTCAACAAC
>CALECF010000029.1 GCA_937948705.1 uncultured Anaerosolibacter sp.
CATCAGATATTGGTTGTACAGATGTAGAACCTGCGATAACAACTTTTCCAGATAATTTTGTTTCTTCAGCGGGTTTTTGTTCCTCTACAGCTGGTTTTGAACCACAGCCCGCCAACATCGCAACAGCTAACATGAGTACTAGAGTAAGCGATAAAATCTTTTTCATTTTAAAATTTCCCCCATTCATTATGTTTGTTCGTCTAATTTGTACTACCCACATATATGAGTATACGGTTATATTGTTAACCCCCTATAAAGCAACTGTTAAATACGTGTTAAATCGCAAAAGTTTAATACTGAATCTCTTTTATAATCCTTTTACTGTTTGGTAGATGTTTTCTATATTATCCTTCTGGGTCTCTAATAGTTGGAATTGATGCTGTACACCTTCCAATGAATCTTTTGTACTATTGGCTACCTCGATGACCACCCCTGTGAATTGTTGAATAGATGAAATAAACTGTTGAATTCTTTCCGTTATACTTTGGGAATAAGCTCGAATTTGTTCTGTTTCATGATTTGTTTTCAGAGAATTCTCTGAAACCAGATCCGATAGTTCCTTTATATTGTTAATGTCTTTTACGATATCTCGGAAAACATCACTCACTTCATGGAAAATAGTAGTGATTTGTTTGGTTTCATTTACAGAAGAAACCGCTACCTGTGTACTCTGGTTTAATTGTTTTACAGTTATCGTGCTTTGCCCTATCAGATCTTTAATAATTTTTTCAATTTCTTGAGCAAATTGAGAGGATTGGTTTGATAGATTTCTGATCTCCTCTGCTACCACCGTAAAGCCTCTACCATATTCACCGGCTCTTGCTGCTTCGATGGAAGCATTTAATGCCAGTAAGTTTGTTTGTTTTGAAATATTGGTGATATCTGTCAAGATTTTATTAATGTTTCCAATCTTATCGGTCAATTGCACTACATTGTCTGATGCCTCGGTAATCTCTTCTAGGCTTCCGTGGAGACGTCCAACAATTCCCTCTACATCCTCTATTTTTCCCTCTAGCTTCTGGTTAAATAGACTAAGGTCCAACTGGGTTTTTTCTACAAAGGCAATGGTACTTTCAGTGGATTGTGTCAATGAATTATTTAACATACTTACATCGTTAATTCCCCTATTGACTTCCTCTACTGCTAGGGCAATTTCATCCGTACCTGATACGAGTATTTCAATATCTCTAGATAATTCACTCAAGTGTTGATCTGACACGCCCGCATCAAGCTTAACATCCGACGCAATCTGAATCATTTCATCAGCTTCCATGACCAGTTCCTTCGTCAGCTGATGAATGTGGTTTCGAAAGGATTTAACATTGGCGGTGATGGTGTATACAAAGTATAAAGTAATAAGGAGCGCAATTAAGGTTATGCTAATAGATAACTTAGCGTAAAGATCATTTTGTTGATGGATGTTATGTATAATAGGTGTAGTATAGCTTAGGGTATGTTGCTTCAATAGGTTAGCGGATTCTTTCATTTTCCCGATTCGATCTAAGGATAGCAGTACAATCGTATCCTTCGTAGCCTGTGTTGTGTCCGCATAGGTAATAGGCAGTTTTTCTGCATATTCTTCTAATCTCACATAAATTTCTTCATATCGTTCAATTTCTTTGACTATTTCTACTGCTTCTATACCATTCGCATTTGTTCCTATGGTATTCTGTAGTGTTTCCAGACTTTCATGGATTTCTGTCAGCTTTTTTTTCACATCTCCAATGGAATAGTTACGTGTTAAGTAGCCTTGAAAAATAACATGAAATTGCAGGGTTTCCACTTGTATTTGTGAAGCAGTCATCACCTGGTTATTAATCAAACCCTCGACCTTTTCTAAATTGTTATTGGAAGTGTACAATGAAAAACTGGCACTGATGGAAACCATCAAAATTAGAACAGTTAAGATAACAAATGCCCGATAGATCTGCTTATGAATCACTCTATTTTGGGATAATTTAACAGTTCTTTCTTGCTGCAGACCTGTTATTTTTCCCTTAAAGTAGGGAAATCTTTTAGTAAGCTGAATTAACTGTATTCTCTTTAGCAGCTTCTCTATTTTTTTCATCATTGTCACAAACCTCCATTTATCAATGTCCTTTTCCATTTTATGTGGTTCAGCGTTATCGAACTATCATAAAAGGTAAGAGATTTGTTAAAGTTTTGTAAAGGAATATAATGAAATTTCTCTTAATAATATACCTATTGGTAGGGAGGAAGGAAAATGGGACAAAAAAAATACAATCCCTATGGACTAGATTTATACGATTTAGATAATCAAAAAAAGCGAATATAAAAAAACAAGAAGAGATCATGGGTGAGATGATTCAAGAACTAAAAAGAATTGATGATAGCCTAGAAAATATCAAATCCACCATCAGTAATTTATTGAAATAAAAAAATCAATTAAAAAAGGCACATTTTCTGTGCCCCTATAATCCTAATATCCATGCAGCCATTGAAAAATAAACGACCAATGCCACTGCATCTACAATGGTTGTAATCAACGGACTAGCCATAATGGCGGGATCTAATTTCAAGCGCCTTGCAGCGATGGGTAAAGCTCCCCCTACAAGCTTTGCCAGTACAACGGTTACAAACATTGTCACACAGACCGTAATGGCAATCTGTATGCTCACTTTTTCAATGTAGTAAATCCGTAAGAAGTTAATACCTGCCAAAGCAAGTCCTACGATCGTACTTACTCTAAGTTCCTTCCATAATACCTTCAGTGTGTCTTCAAGCTTTATATCCCCTAAAGCCAAGCCCCGAATGACTAGGGTAGAAGACTGTGACCCTGCATTTCCTCCAGTATCCATCAACATAGGAATAAAGGCAGCCAGTATTACAACCGCAGAAAGTACATCCTCGAATCTACGAATAATATTTCCAGTAAAGGTAGCTGAAATCATCAAAATCAATAACCAGGCTATCCTATGCTTTGCCAGGGTTAAAACAGGGGTTTCCAAATATTCCTCTTCCGAAGGGGCCATGGCAGCCATTCTTTGGAAGTCCTCTGTGTTTTCTTGTTCGATAACATCTACGATATCATCTATGGTGATGATCCCTGTTAACCTTTCCTCTTTATCTACTACAGGTATGGCCATCAGGTCATACTTTTTGAACAGATGGGCGATGGTCTCCTGATCATCATGGGTATGGGCATAGATCACATCTATATTCATCATCTCGCCTACTGTTTCTTTCTCATCATGGGTGACCAATTTACGAAGAGATATAATCCCTTCCAGCTTTCGATTGGCGTCGGTCACATAGCAGGAATAGACTGTTTCTTTATCTAATGCAATACGCTTGATATACTCTAGCGCCTCCCGTAAAGTCATTTCCTTCTTTAAACCAACGTATTCGATCGTCATCAAGCTTCCTGCAGAATTTTCAGGATAATTTAAAAACTGATTAATCAGAATTCGTTCTTCTTCCTTTGTGTTTTTTAGTATCTTTTTCACAATACTAGCAGGCATTTCCTCCAAAAAGTCAATCATATCGTCAAAATATAATTCATCCATAATATGCTTGATTTCACGGTCTGTAATGGCATCGATGATCGCCAACTGCTGTTCATTGGACAGATAGGCAAAAACTTCTACAGCCGTATCCTTGGGCAACATACGAAAAAGAATAATGGCTTCATTTCTATCGAATTCTTCCAGAATCTCAGCTATATCTACTACATTCAAATTCATTACTTCTCTTCTGGCATCACCAAATCTTTTTTCTTGCATCAATTCTATGATTCTTTCTTTCATGGGCAACCCCTCCTTAGAAGAACCGCCATCCCTCCATCTGAATGGTTATGGTTCTTAAAATAACCTTTTTTATTTTTTCTGTCCACCTGGGTACGGGACTAGAATCCATAACCATCACCACCTTTCATATCTAAACAAAATCATATACCTATAATTTTACTGGCTAATGAAAAATACACAATTAGGGTTACTGCATCCACAAGGGTTGTAATTATTGGACTGGCCATAATGGCTGGGTCCAGTTTTAAACGCTGCGCTATAATCGGTAATATCCCTCCAACCAGCTTGGCAAACACAACAGTAACAAAAAGGGTTCCACAAACAGTCAAAGATATATATAAACTGATTCCCTCAAAAAAATAGATCCGCAAAAAATGAAATCCAGCTAACAGCGCACCTACTACTGCACTTACACGGAATTCCTTCCAAACAACCCGCAATACATCTCCGATTTCAATTTGTCCCAGTGCCAATCCACGAATAACCAATGTAGAGGACTGTGCACCAGCATTCCCTCCTGTATTCATCAGCATGGGAATAAATGCAGCAAGTAAAACGACTGAAGAAAGTACGTCCTCGAATCTTCGAATAATTTTCCCGGAAAAAGTGGCAGAAATCATCAGAATTAAAAGCCAGGTAATCCTATTCTTCGCCAGTGTTACAACACTGGTTGACAGATATTCAATTTCTGAAGGGATAATTGCAGCCATCTTTTGAAAGTCTTCTGTATCCTCTTGCTCAATAACGTCTACAATATCGTCAATCGTTATAATGCCGGTCAATCGTTGATCCTTATCTACCACTGGAACAATCATGAGATCATATTTTTTAAACATTTGTGCGATTTTCTCCTGATCGTCATGGGTATGGGCATAAATCACATCTGTTTCCATAAGTTCTCCGATGGCCGTGGATTCATCACTGATAACCAGCTTTCGAAGAGAGATACTTCCCTCCAACTGCTGATTGTCATCGGCAACATAACAGGTATAAATGGTTTCCTTGTCAATTCCTGTCCGTTTAATGTAGGTCAAAGCCTGATCTACGGTCATTTCTTTTTGTAGCCCTACATATTCGATGGTCATTAGACTTCCCGCGGAGTTTTCAGGATAATTTAAAAACTGATTGATAAGAATTCTTTCTTCTTCTCTTGTATGCTTAAGAATCCTCTTCACCACACTGGCAGGCATTTCCTCAAACATGTCTATCATATCATCAAAATATAATTCATCAATAATGTGCTTGATCTCTTTGTCAGTAATTCTATTAATAATATCAATTTGCTGTTCATTGGATAGATATGCAAAAACATCTACAGCAATATCCTTAGGCAGCATACGAAAAAGTATAATCGAGTGGTCCGCTTCCAATTCACCTAAAAGCTCAGCAATATCTACCTCGTTTAATTCAATAATTTCTTTGCGGGCTTCGCCAAACCTTTTGGCTTCCAGCAATGTAAGGATCAATTCCTTCATCATTCAATGCCTCCTTTGAAGAGCCATTCAACCACAAGATGGTTATGGTTTCTTCACTATTAATTTTTCTAGCCTGACGCCTGGGCAAAGGACTCGAATCCATAACCATCACCATCCTTACATATATATTGGAAACGCAAAAAAATCTCTACCCAACAGTAGAGAGAATCAATAATCCTTCTATGTTGAGCTTTAGCACTAGAGAGCTTTGACCTTTCGAAGTCAGCTACATTAAATATAACCTTCACGATTATATCTGTTAACCACATTGGCGTCTC
>CALECF010000030.1 GCA_937948705.1 uncultured Anaerosolibacter sp.
ATATAGAAAACCTATCCCAGGAGGAATGTGCTGAGAGGATGCATATATCTAGACAGACCTTTCAACTCATCATTGACGAAGCAAGAAAAAAGGTTGTGGAAGCGCTAACCACTGGAAAGGCTATTGATATACAAGGAGGGAGTTATACATATAATATTTGTAAATATCAATGTGAAGAGTGTGGCAAAAAATTTGATGAAGCCTTGGAACAAGAAAAACGAATTTGCCCTAGCTGTGGTTCATCTCATATTTTATGCACCATTAAGGAGAAATGCTGCATGAAACCCTGTCGAAAGGGTTGGTGTAACAAGATTTAGTTTTATTGGACAGATCTATAAGGATATAATAGTCTAATAAAAATATTAAAAAAGTGGTGATTGGGACGACTTTAACTGGATATGAATAGATAAGAAAATATACTTCAAAGGGGAATGTTATGGAACATCAAAACCTTATATTTGCATTTGCTTTAACTCTATTTGCTGGATTAGCCACTGGCATTGGTAGTATCTTCGCTTTATTCACGAAGCAGACAAATAAAAAATTCCTATCGATAAGTCTAGGATTTTCAGCAGGTGTTATGATTTACGTTTCGATGATAGAGATATTTAGCAAAGCACAGGAGTCACTAGTTCAAGAACTCGGAGAAAAATTGGGATCATGGATTACCGTACTATCATTTTTTGCTGGAATGCTACTGATCGCAGTGATCGATAAATTAATCCCATCCCATGAAAACCCTCACGAGATCCATAAGGTTGAGGAAGGTAATATAGAATTTAAAGAGAACCAAACTCCAGGGGAAGATAAGAAATTATTAAGAATGGGTGTCCTTACTGCGCTTGCAGTAGCCATTCATAACTTTCCTGAAGGATTCGCGACACTCATTTCAGCACTAAAGGACCCGGCACTAGGGATCAGTATTGCCATTGCAATAGCCATTCATAATATTCCAGAGGGTATTGCGGTATCTATTCCAATATATTATGCTACGGGAAGCCGTAAAAAGGCATTTTATTATTCTTTCCTTTCAGGGTTGGCAGAGCCTATTGGGGCAATTATAGGGTATCTGATCCTTGCACCGTTTATGAACGATATGATTTTTGGAATTGTATTTGCAGGTGTTGGAGGGATCATGGTGTTTATTTCACTAGATCAGTTGTTACCTACGGCAAGAGAATATGGAGAACATCATCTTTCAATCTATGGGTTAGTATGTGGAATGGTTGTGATGGCAGTAAGTATTTTATTATTTCTCTAATAAATTTTAGAACTTTGCAAGTTAAAGGCTGGTAAGTTGCTATTAAGCAATTTACCAGCCTTTTTTCGCTTTATAACAGATACAATATGAGCATAATCCTGCAATCTCTTAGGAATAAAAAGTAATAAGTTCGCATATGTAACACAATTTTTTAAAATACATAGTATGGAATTAGAAAAAAGTTAAAATGAGTTAACCATAGCTAATAATCTACAATCAGTCGTGATCAATGGAATATATAAGCCTATAGAATATATATAATCAAGGCAATTAATCCAGCATTAAATCTGTAGAATAGCTTTTTATTTTGTCAAAAGTTAGCTTTGGTTAACATAATAAAACGAGGAGGTTTATCATGGAGCCGCAAACAGTCTATCAAAACCTTATTCCACTTTCTGCAGTGCCTATTGGGACAGCTGCTCAAGTATTTCGGTTGGAAGCAGAGGGACTTCAAAGACGAAGAATGCTGGATTTGGGCCTTGTACCAGGGACAATTGTAGAGGCCATTCGAAGAAGTCCTCTGGGGGATCCCATTGCTTATGATATAAGAGGCGCAATGATTGCACTAAGGACAGAGGAATCAGAGAAAATTCTTGTAAAGACAATAAAATAATAATTGATATAAAGGGGGAACGAAATATGGGACTCAGTTGTCAATCTTGTGGAAAGGCGGCTTTAGATAGAAAATTTAATATTAAAACATCGGGACAAAATGATTTGGTTATTGCACTAGCTGGCAATCCCAATGTAGGAAAGAGTACGGTGTTTAATGCATTAACGGGACTCAATCAACATACCGGTAACTGGCCAGGAAAAACTGTAACAAATGCCAGAGGGAGCTTTATCCACAAGGATAGAAAGATGGTTCTGGTAGATTTACCGGGAACCTACTCATTGTTAGCTAATTCTGTGGAAGAACAGGTAGCAAGAGACTTCATTTGTTTTGGTAAACCGGATGCTACCATTGTTGTAACGGATGCTACTTGCCTTGAAAGAAATCTAAATCTTGCTTTACAAATCATGGAATTGACAGATAAAGTAATCTTATGTGTAAACCTAATGGATGAAGCAAAAAGAAAAGGGATTGATGTAAACATAAAAGCTTTAGAAAAGGAGTTAGGAATTCCAGTAGTTGCGACGACTGCTAGAAGTGGTAAAGGACTAAAAGAACTGATGGATAAAGTTTATAATGTTGCTTTGTCTCATGAAAAAACCATGCCGGATCCAATGAAGTACGACCCAGCCATTGAAGAAGAAATTGAAAAAATAATGCCTCAGCTAGAGGAGATATTAGGAAATCAATTAAATGCCCGTTGGGTAGCACTAAGACTGATTGAAGGGGATGCCACAATCATAGATTCTATTAATAATTTCCTCTATGATGAAAATAAATTTGATTGTGAGGGGGTAGCTTGCGTATATGAGTACTAGTGAAGGTTATGGAAAAAATCATGGTCTAGAGCGATTACAGGAAATGCTAAATCAAGAGAAAGGATTAGACATTAGAGACGGTATTGTCAGCAGTATCTATTCGCGGGCTGAAGAAATTGCACATAAGACTGTAAAAAAAGGTGAAGTATCTAAATATACATGGGATGAAAAACTAGATGATCTTCTTACTTCAAAATATTTAGGTTTTCCAATAATGTTTATATTACTGGGATTGGTTTTTTGGATAACGATAACCGGTGCAAACTATCCTTCCCAAATGCTTGCCAATATGCTTTTTACTATAGAAGAACACATAACTGGATGGTTTATGTCTGCAAGTGCTCCTGATTGGCTCCACGGAATATTGGTACTCGGTGTCTATAGAACCTTAGCATGGGTTATAGCTGTGATGCTGCCGCCAATGGCTATATTTTTTCCGTGTTTTACATTACTAGAAGATCTTGGGTATTTACCTAGAGTTGCCTTTAATCTCGACAAACTCTTTAAAAAGGCTGGGGCACATGGAAAGCAATCCCTTACCATGAGTATGGGTTTTGGCTGTAATGCCGCAGGAATTATTGCCTGTAGAATCATAGAATCTCCACGAGAGCGACTAATTGCAATGATTACAAATATTTTTGTTCCTTGTAATGGACGTTTTCCAACCTTGATTGCTTTGGGAACGATTTTTATCGGGGGGGTGGTTGCTACACAGTATTCTACCCTCGCGGCTTCTGCTTTTGTGACTTTCTTAGTTTTAATAGGTATCGGAGCTACATTAGCCGTATCTTGGGCTTTATCCAAGACCGTATTAAAGGGAATCCCTTCTTCCTTTACATTAGAACTTCCTCCCTACCGAAGACCTCAATTCGGTAAAATACTCTATCGATCGATCATAGACAGAACTATTTTTGTTCTGGGGCGCGCGGTAGTTGTTGCAGCGCCAGCGGGTGTGATTACCTGGCTTCTTGCCAATATTATGGTAGGAGAACAAAGCATTCTGGCACTCAGTGCCGGATTTTTAGGGCCATTTGCTCATACAATCGGCCTAGATGGATTTATATTGATGGCCTTTATTTTAGGGCTACCAGCAAATGAAATCGTATTGCCTATACTGATTATGAGTTATATGTCAGAAGGGGCTATGCTGGAGCTAGACAGTATTCAAGCGATGAAGGAATTGTTTATTGCCAATGGATGGACCTGGTTGACGACACTAAATGTTATGCTACTTGCGCTGTTTCATTATCCATGTGGTACCACTCTTTGGACCATACGAAAGGAAAGCGGTAGTTTTAAATGGACGCTATTGAGTGCAGTAATACCTACAGTGATGGGTCTGGTTCTATTATTTGTAATAACACAAACCGTAAGATTTGTTGGTTTAGTTTAGTATAGAAACAAGCGAAGCCCAATAAGGAAACATAACCAATTTATGTTTCCTTATTGGGCTTGAATTCTATCACTCCAGTGTGTGTCGCTAGCGGGCTCATTGAATCTATCAAACATTTCACGGACTTCTTTTAACTTCATAAATTCAATCAGATTTTCTATGGCAGAGATAGTAGGAGGACTTAAGTAATGCTCCATAGCTTCTGCCTCTTTTGCTAAGTCACAATTACTATGAATAACCGTCAAGAATTCCTGAAGAACAGAATTTCTTTTTACCAAGAGCCTGCCTAGCTTTTCTCCTTCTGCTGTCAGTAGGATTTCTGTATATCTTGTATATCGAATCAACTTTTCTTCATGCAGTTTTTTGAGGGCCTTTACTACAGAAGGGGATGAAACATTAAGCCGATCGGCAATATCTAAAACACGTATGATATTTTTTAGAATAGATAGACGATAGATTTCCTCCAAATAATCTTCTAAGCTTGGGGATAACATGCTAAAACCTCCAATCTATTTCAAAGCCAGTGGTAAGTTATAAAGGGTTTTCTGATAGAAGTGCCTGTCATCCTGAGCGCAGCGAAGGATCTTGTGAAGTTAAGATACTTTAATAAAAAAAGTGTATAATTATATTTATGATAAAATGCCTCCTGAAATAACGAATTTGTAAGATATATTTTCTTTTGCAAGAGACATCAAATATTATTTCAAATAAATAAGCCATGAGCTTTAAATGAATCACTCATGGCTTATTTGTTATATATCCTTACTAAAATTCTTTAAATAGATTTACCATTTCAATCGCAGTAACTGCTGCTTCGTAGCCTTTATTACCTGCTTTTGTTCCGGACCGTTCAATGGCTTGCTCGATGGTATCGGTTGTCAGTACACCAAAGATTACAGGAATTTCCGTATCTAAGGAAACACTGGCAATACCTTTGCTTACCTCACTGGCTACATAATCAAAATGAGGTGTGGATCCTCTAATAACAGCACCCAGACAAATAATCGCATCATATTTTTTAGACTTCGCCATTTTTTTTGCAGCCAAGGGTATTTCAAAGGCACCAGGAACCCAGGCGATTTCAATATTTTCTTCCTCTACACCATGGCGTTTCAAACCATCTATGGCTCCAGAGAGAAGCTTTCCGCCAATAAATTCGTTAAACCTTCCTATGATAATACCAGCCTTTAATCCTTGGGCAATCAAATTTCCTTCGTATGTTTTCATGTTTTATTCCTCCCTTAAATTTAATAGGTGTCCCATTTTTTCTTTTTTTGTTTTTAGATAATAAGCGTTTTTTTCATTATGATTCATCTGTATAGGCACTCTTTCAACAATT
>CALECF010000031.1 GCA_937948705.1 uncultured Anaerosolibacter sp.
TCGATAACTACGGCTACCTGTTCCCTCGTCGCAGTATTTTTACCCGAGAAACGATTGCTTTCATCTCCACGGAATAAACCGTTTGCAACGGCAAATCCAACGGCATCACGGGCATAGGAAGAAATCTCTCCCTTATCTGCGAAGGTAAGTTGATCACCCATTCCCTGAATATCTTCAGCACTGAGTTTCAATCCCCGAACAAGAATAACAGCCATCTGTTCACGGGTAATACGATTTTTAGGAGCAAAGCTGTCGGTACTCACACCCGAAATGAGATTATTGGCAATGGCGGTCTCAATAAAAGAATATGCCCAGTTGTCCTTTGGAACATCTTTGAAGGTTGGAGCATCAGGTGTTACCATAGTCAATCCCATGGCTTTGACCAGCATGGTAGTAAAAGCATCTCGATCCATGGAAGCCTTTGGATTGAAGTTTCCCTTTTCATCGCCTACGATCACTTGCTGGCTCACCAGACGTTCAATGGCACCTCTTGCATACTCAGAACTGTTGTTCATATCCTTGGGTGCTGCAAAAGCAGCGCCTGTTTGTCCAAGGGTAAGGGTGGTAAGCAATACACCACCGACCATAAGGCGTACGGCACTGATCTTTATATTTGGATATTTTCTTTTTACATAGGATAATATATCTGTCTTAACTTCTTCCTCGCTGTCTTGGGTGGATAGTTCCTTTGAGAATTCTTCATCCCTGGTGGAAAAGTGAATAACTACTTCATAGCTATTTCCTATTTTTACAAGTTCCTCTTTAAAAATATTCATTCATTAGCCTCCTTTATATAGTATCCTTTAGTAGTTTTCCAGTTTAAATGATGATTATTCTATTTTAAGAAAGGTTTCATAGACTATGGCTAGCAGTTTTTTCTATGAATGTAAATTACAGAAATTTGATTTCTGCATAACTCCATGAGATAATATAAAAAAATGGTGGAGGTTTCAAGATGGAAGTAGTTTACAAATACGACGACGAGAGAATATATGAAATTTTGTTACTAGGGTTAGGAAACAATCTGCCCGAAGATATTTACGAATACATTGGACCGGAACAAATAGATATTATAAATATTGTGGTTAAAAACATCACCAAGCTAGCAATAGAAGGAAGTTGTACCCTTTTAATGGATAGTGACGATAGTGAAATAGAATATGATACAGAATTTGTTATTCTTTTCAATGAAGAAGATTTGGTAGTAGATGTTCAACTTTCCTTTGGAGCTCTTGTGGATTAAACCCATGGAAAGGATAAGGTGTTGAGGGGATGGTTTTTCCATACTTCCTCTTTATATTAGAAAGAATGTAGTTGGAATGGGCGAGGTGTAAATATGAACCCGAATCGGATATTAAAAGAATATTTTGGGTATGAAAGTTTTAGAAAAGGCCAGGATGAATTAATTGAGGGCATATTGAGGGGACAAGATGTATTAGGGATCATGCCTACCAGTGGGGGAAAATCTCTGTGTTATCAAATTCCTGCTTTATTGATGGAGGGCGTAACACTGGTGATTTCGCCTCTGATATCCTTAATGAAGGATCAAGTAGATGCCTTGAGAGAATCTGGTGTGGCGGCTACTTATCTAAACAGTACCCTAACTGTAAAAGAGCAAAGAACGCGATTAGAGGAAATAGAGTCGGGTGTGTATAAACTTGTGTATATCGCTCCTGAAAGATTAAATGCTTCTGACTTTTTAGATATAGTTACCAATATAAAAATACCTTTTGTAGCCATAGATGAGGCCCATTGTATCAGCCAATGGGGCCATGATTTTAGACCTAGCTATAAGGAAATTCCTAAATTTATTGCAAGATTGAATCAGCGTCCATTGCTAGGCGCATTTACAGCTACGGCTACGGAAGAAATCATTGGAGATATAAAAGGAATTTTAAAATTGAATCGTCCCTTGGAGATTATGACAGGCTTTGATCGTCCAAATCTTTACTTTGGCGTTGAAAAAGGGATAGATAAGAGAAAATATCTATTGAATTATTTGAAAAAACATTCAGATCAATCTGGAATCATCTATTGTGCCACTAGAAAAGAAGTAGAAAGTTTAGAAAAAGAGTTAAGGGACAAAGGCTACCCTGTCAGCATGTATCATGGGGGGATGGGGAATGAGGAAAGACAAAGGTCTCAGGACGTATTTCTTTATGATCAGAGTTCCATCATGGTAGCAACAAATGCCTTTGGAATGGGAATCGATAAATCTAATGTTCGATTTGTCATTCATTTTAATATGCCAAAGAATATTGAAGCCTATTATCAAGAGGCAGGTAGAGCGGGTAGAGATGGGGAGAATAGTGAATGTATCCTATTGTTCTCTCCTCAGGATGTGGTAAAACAAAAATATCTTATAGAACTCACTGGAATGCAGCCCGAAAGGGAACAAGTGGTTTATAAGAATCTACAGATTTTGGTGGATTATTGTCATACCCATGACTGTCTAAGAAAGAGACTTTTAGAGTACTTTGAAGAAACACCGGATTGGGAGCAATGTGGAAAATGCAGCAATTGTTTAGACCGTAGGGAGAAGAAAAATATTACTTTGGAAGCTAAGAAGATTCTTTCTTGTGTTTATAGAATGAAAGAAGGCTTTGGTGTCACCATGGTGGCCAACGTTTTAAGTGGATCTAAAAACAAGAAGATACTAGAATTAGGTTTTCAGGGCCTTTCGACTTATGGCATTATGGATAATTATACGACCAAGGATATACAACAGATTGTTCTTTTCCTTGTGGCAGAGGGGTACCTTGCTTTGACAGAAGGAAAATATCCTGTGGTGAAGCTAACACCTCAGTCTGCAGCCATATTAAAAGGGAACGAAGAGATATATAAGCGTGGGGATATGAATGAAATTGAAAGTCAAGGAGATAGAGTAGTTTATGAAACGCTGCTAAAAGAACTAAAGGCTTTACGTATGAAGATAGCCTTAGAAAAGAGCATACCTCCTTATGTAATCTTTCCTGATACGACACTGAAAGAAATGGCCATGTATTTGCCAGAAAGTAAGGAAGCGTTGCTGGGGATCAAGGGTATTGGTGAGGTTAAAGCTGAAACCTATGGGGATATATTTTTGACTACAATCATAGGCTATATGAATAGAAACAACATTGAATCTATCATTTCTAAACCAAAAGAAGAATCCAAAACAAAATCGAAGGAATCTACAAAAACCAAAACCCATCTAGTGACCTATGAATTACATCAACAAGGATTATCTATGAAAAAGATCGCTGAAGAAAGAGGTTGCACCGAGAATACCATACTCATTCATCTAGAAAAGTGCTTCGCAGACGGGATCGAAATAAATTTTCATGAAGTGATAGATGAAAAGATGGAGAGGCAGATCATAGAGGTGATCGACAAGGTCGGAGCTTTGCACCTCAAACCTATCAAGGAAGCATTGCCAGAAGAGATATCTTATTTTGATATTCGGAAGGTGCTTTTAAAGAAAAATGTAAATAGTATTGATAAAGCTATGCTTTCAGGGCATAAGAGTTAATAAAGGGCTGTAGGATTTTACCTGCAGCCTTTTTGATTTCAATCATTTTAAATGGAATCTGATGGAATATTCAATTGGCTTTTTTATGGCTATCCTTCTTTGTGATCCGGAGCATCGTCTGCAAACCAATGATACTTGTAAATAAGAAGATGCCAATGCCGTATAGCCCCAACATACTGATCATGGCCAGGGGCCTAGTTTTGGCTAGATAATAGATTGCTCCAACCATACAAATACATAGTATACCGATGCTTGCTGCTTTAAAGCTAATAAAGTTCTCCATGTAATTATATATAAAAATAAGGCTAACCACAAATAAAAAGTCTATTTTTAATAAAGCTTTGATGGAGGGTAAGATCATCACAAAATGATTCGATAGACCGAAAAAGTATTTTCCATATTCAATGAATGCCGTTAAATTGAGTATGGAGAACGCGAAAAGTCCAGCTAAACCAATATAATAAATGGGAATATGATCATTTTTTAATAACTGAAAAAATTTTCTCATTTGTGTTGCCTCCTTGAAATTTCTGTACAGACGTAGGGAAATTGTCTTGCTTGTCCCCTTGAGGGGTTTAATGTAGCTATTCTAATATATATTGTATCTGGCGAAAAAATATGACAGCGTGATGAAAAATAAGGATCTTTTTTAAAAGGTAT